>JANONY010000351.1:0-21025 GCA_031421055.1 Actinomycetes bacterium
CCGACTTCACACAAGCCCGAGGCCGCTACGACGTGATTGTGGATGCGGTCGGAAAGAGTACCTACCGCCGCTGCCGCGCCAGCCTCACCGCTCGCGGAATCTACCTCACGACGGTTCCGACGCCGGCGATCATGATGCAGATGCTCGTCACCACGCGCTTCACCAAGCGAACGGCGCGAATTGTCTTCGCCGGACTTCGAAAGCCCGTCGCCATGGCAGACGATCTCGCGACGCTCGCCGCGCTTGCTGCCGACGGTGTCCTCGTGCCCGTGATCGATCGCGTCTTCGCCGTGCACGAAGGGGCGCAAGCGCATGCCTACGTTGACACGCAGCGCAAGCGGGGCAGTGCGGTGATTACCTTCGCCTAAGCGGGTGTGCGAAGTTTCGGTGTGCCCAGCCCTGGTGTGCCCGGCCCTCGTGTGCCTAGGCGCGACCCTCGAACTCGGCTTCGTCTTCGATCCACAGTGAGTCGTCGGCGCGAAGCGTTTGCCATGCGGCGTAGGCGACTCCCGCTACGGCAACCACCGCGACGCCGAGCACGATGTACTTCGCAGGACTCGACCGGCGAGGCTCGACAACGCCCACACGCTCGCCGAGATCGCGTGCTGAGCGCGAGACGCGATCGAGGGTGTCGTGTGCTGGCCCCCTGAGGGATTCGATCATGGCGATGGCAGATCCAAAAGCGGATGTGACAGCAGGAACCACTTCGCCGACAAACCTCTGCTTGCCGCGTCGCGCAACCGGGCGCACATGGTCTTCGTAGGCGTCGCGTACGCGTGGGCCGACCTCTTCGCGCGTCAATGCCGAGGCCTGGTGTCCGGCCGCGCGAACAACGCGTGCTGCCTGCTCGAGTACGTCGCGCTGGTCGCGCAACAGTGATTCGGTCTCCCGCTTGAGACGGTCAAGCTCGCGCTCGCGCTTGCGTGAGAGTGCCATGAGAACCTCCATCGATGAAGTAGCTAGAACGAGTCAATCATTTCACGGCTGCCCGTGAACAGGCACGTGCGAGGCTGTGAGGTGCATGTGTGTGCGCACAGAGATCAGCCAAGGGCTTGTGCAAGAATTGTGACCATGTCTCTGCACACCGCCGTCGCCACCATAAGCACCTCTCTCGGAGATATCCGAGTGAACCTTCTCGGAAATCACGCTCCAAAAACTGTCAAGAACTTTGCTGGCCTCGCCACCGGCGAGATTGAGTGGACGCACCCGGCAACCGGCAAAAAGAGCAACGACCCGCTCTACAACGGCGTCATCTTCCACCGCATCATCAAGCAGTTCATGCTGCAGGCCGGCGACCCGCTCGGCCAGGGCGTCGGGGGGCCCGGCTTCGAGTTCGACGACGAAATTCACCCAGAGCTCAACTTCACCGAGCCGTACGTTCTCGCGATGGCCAACGCCGGAACGCGCGGCGGCAAGGGCACCAATGGCTCGCAGTTCTTCATCACCACTGTGCCAACCCCGTGGCTGCAAGCGAAACACAGCATCTTCGGACTCGTTGCCGACGAAGAGTCCAAGCGCGTCGTTGACGCGATAGAGGCGGTGCCAACTGACGGGCGCGACAAGCCGCTCGATGACGTGGTCATCACATCCGTCACCATCGACCCCGCATAGCCGTCACCGGTGACCGACGACGGCCTAGTCGATGAGAAGGGCAACTTTTGCTACCGGCACCCAAACCGGCAGAGCTACATTCTCTGCCAGCGGTGCGGACGCACGGTGTGCCCGAGTTGCTCAACTCAGGCCTCCGTTGGGGTGCACTGCCCTGAGTGTGTGAAGGAGGCGCAGTCCCGCGCGCCTCGTCAGCGGCCGGCTGCAGTTCGCGCCGCTCGATCGTGGCGTCGCGGCAGCAACGTGCCCGTTGTCACCTACTCGATCATTGCGCTGTGCCTCATCGTTTACGCGCTGCAGATTTTTGTTCGGATCGACCCGGGCTTTTACGCACCAGCACTTGATGAGCGACCACAGTCAATCGTGACGTCGATCTTCGCGCACGGTGGCGTGATTCACCTGTTGCTGAATATGTTCTCGTTGTTCATGATTGGGCCGACTCTTGAGCTCGCGGTTGGGCGAGTGCGCTATGCCACGCTCTATCTCCTCGCTGGCGTCGCCGGCAACATTGCGTACCTGTGGCTCGCCGATATCCCGACGCTGCTGAGCACCTCAGTCGTCGGTGCTTCTGGAGCTGTCTTCGGCCTGCTCGGGGCGCTGTTCATCATGATCCGGCGTATCGGCGGCAACACATCTCAGTTGATCATCGTGCTCGCGCTCAACCTTGGCCTTGGATTCTTGGTGCCGGGGATTGCTTGGCAAGCGCACATAGGCGGTCTGGTGGCCGGACTCATCATCGCGGTGATCTACACGCGAACGCAGGGGCCTCGCAACCGCAATAGACAGATTGCGCTCATCGCCGCCATTGGGGCCGCGTTGGTCGCGCTAACGGTGGCCGCGGTCTTCATCCGATAGTTCTCCACAGCGAAGTGCACAGTGGGGATAATTACACCGCTGTAATTGTTCTCGGTTAGCGCCAGCGGGTCGTCATGAGAAAGCCGATGAACATGATGCCGAAGCCGATCAAGATATTGCCGGCACCGAGTGATGCGATCGGCAGGGATGCCTGGCTGACGTAGAAAACGATGATCCAAATGAGACCGACAAGCATGAAGCCGAACATCACTGGCTTGAACCAGATGGCGTTGGGCATCGGCTCGCCTGAACGAGTCTCGGTGGATGCGTCGGATGAGTTGCGTGCAGAGCGAGCCATGGTGGAATTCTAGCCGAATACCGCTTCGAGTGGACCGAGAGGCGGACGTCGGCCTTCCTATTGCGCTCTACAATCAAGTCATGAGTGAAGCCCCGCTGCCGCTGCGCATTCGCGTGCGCCGACGACCGCGCGTGAACCCAATCGGCGTCGCTGGCGAAGTGCTCGTGACCATGGCCGTGCTCACCTTTCTGTTCCTTGGATGGCAGCTCTGGTTCAACAATGTGGTGGCCAGCTCGGGGCAGCGGGGGGCGGCAGAGGTGCTTTCTGAGAAGTGGAACTCGGAAGAACAAACAGCCCAAGTGGACGACATTCCGGTGGTCGCGGCAGAGCCGGTCGTGATGGCTGCGCCCGAAGCAGCGGCGGCGTTCGCGAACCTCATCATTCCGAGCCTTGGTGCAGACTACAAGCGTCCGATTGGCGAGGGGATCAGCCCAGACGTGCTCAACAGCCTTCGCCTCGGAATAGGGCACTACCCCCAAACACAATTGCCTGGCCAAGTCGGAAACTTCGCACTTGCGGCACACCGCTCCGCGTATGGCGGCGCGTTTCACGACATCCACCAATTAGCAGTTGGCGACGCGATCTATGTCGAGACCGCTGACGGTTGGTACAAATATGTCTTCCGCGGGCTCGAGTACGTGCGTGCGAGTGGCATTGGTGTGATTTTGCCCGTGCCACAGAATGCGGCAGCGACCGCGACCGAGCGGATGATAACCCTGACCACCTGCAACCCCTTCTACTCAACGAGAGAGCGCATGATCGCCTACGGAATCTTTGACTCGTGGTACCCGCGAGCCGATGGCCCCCCGGCCGAGATTGTAGACATCGCGACCGCGACGACGGGCGACTAATGTATGGCGCGTTGTGGCGAATCCTGCCCGGGCCGCTATGGGTGCGAATAGTGACGCTCGTGGCCCTCGCCGTCCTCGTGCTCACCGCCCTCGTGCTGTGGGTCTTTCCTTATGTCGACGCGCTTACCGCGCCACAGCAAGTGGTGGTAGAAGAATGACGCACGTTCTGGTCGTCGACAACTACGACAGTTTCGTTTACACCCTCAACGGCTATCTTTTGCAGCTCGGAGCCGAAACGACGGTCGTTCGCAACGATGCTTTTGCCGCGAGCGACGCTTCTTCCTACATCGCTGACTACGACGCGGTTTTGTTGTCCCCTGGCCCAGGCAACCCGGCGTCGGCCGGCGTCTCGATTCCGGTCGTTACGGCGGCGCTCGCGGCAACGACTCCTTTGCTCGGCGTGTGCCTTGGGCACCAAGCCATCGCCGAGGCCCTCGGCGGCGTGGTGACCCACGCAGAAGAACTCATGCACGGAAAGACGTCGCTCATCGAGCACGACGGAAGTGCTTTTTACGAGGGCGTCCCGCAACCCTTCACGGCAACGCGCTACCACTCACTCGCAATCGTCGACTCGACCATGCCCGACAGCCTCGTTGCGACCTCGCACACGACCGCCGGAGTCATCATGGGTGTGAAGCACCGCGACGCACCGATTTACGGGGTGCAATTTCACCCGGAATCCGTTTTGACCGAAGGAGGCTACCGCATGCTCGGCAACTGGCTCGCAGTCGCCGGCCTGCCGAGCGCAGCCGAAACCGCAAAGGGGCTCACCCCGATGGTGAAACTAGCCTGACTACCGCGGCACCACGCACACGCTAGGCCGAACCACCGCAATAGGTGATCGTCACCGTCGACTTCTGCGGCTGAACGCCTTTGAGCGTCTGGGATGACACAGAGCCTCCAGAACATCCATTGTCCGAGTTGGTGGTCACGGTGAGTTGCAGCGCGCTGAGCAGGCTGGTCGCTTCGCCGATCGGCTTGCCCGTTACATCTGGAATATCTACCATGCCGTCCGAAATGACGAGCGAGATCTCGGATCCCTTTGGTGCTTCTTCCGACGCTGACGGTGTCGAGCTGATGACGAGTCCAGCCGCCATGCTCGCCGAGTGGTCGGTGGTGACGGTGGCGCTGATCTTGAATCCGGCAGCCAGTAGCTGCTCGCGTGCTGCGGCCTCGCTCAACCCTATTACTTGGGGAATACTTAACCGCTCGGGTCCCGCCGACACGAAAACTTTGATGATTTCTTGTGGCTCAACTTTCTCGCCCGCAGCGGGTTCCGTGGAAAGAATCGTGCCGGCGAGAACGTTGTCGTCCCACTGGTCGACGCGTTCCGCTACAAGCCGCTGCGAGGTGAGCTGTGCTTCGCCCTCTGAGTACTCGAGATTTGTCACATCGGGCACCGTCACGGCCAGACCGCTGCCGATGTTGGTCTGCGAGATGGTGAGTACCCAAATCATGACCGCGACGACAATCACCGCGGTCACGACGATGCCACCCCACAACCAAGCAACCGGCGGGCGGGACTGCGTTCGAACGACGCGGTCGTCGCCAGACACGCTCAATTGTCGGAAGGTGGCTTCGGCTCCGGCAGCCACGCTCGGGTTGACTCCGAATAGCGTTGCATTGAAGTCGTCGACGCCTGTCGACTTGCGACCTGGGGCCGCCCCAGCGGCGGCGGCGGCCGCAGCGTCGCGAAACTCCGCAGCACTCTGGAAGCGCGCGAAACGATCCTTCGCGACTGAACGAAGCACGACAGCGTCAATCGCCGGCGAAACGCGTGGGTTGAGAGTGCTCGGCGCTGGCACTGGCTGATTAACGTGTTGGTAGGCAACCGCGACGGGGTTGTCGTCGACGAAGGGAGTGCGGCCGGTGAGCATTTCGAACAGCATGATTCCGGTCGAATACAGGTCGGTGCGGGCGTCGACCATCTCGCCTCGTGCCTGCTCTGGCGAGAAGTACGCGGCTGTGCCCATGATGGTGCTGGTCTGGGCGATCGTGGCCGACGACTCCGCGACCGCTCGCGCGATGCCGAAATCCATCACTTTGACTTGACCGCCGCCGGCGATCATAACGTTGCCTGGCTTGATGTCACGGTGCACGAGTCCCGCTCGGTGCGAGTACTCGAGCGCGGTTAGCACATCGGTCGTGATGCGCACGGCCTCGGCCGGCTCGAGCGGGCCTCGAGCGATGATGTCGCTCAGTAGTTGCCCATCGACGTATTCCATAACGATGAAGGGAATTTGCAGCTCGCCACCGCTGGCATCGCGCACCGTCTCTTCGCCGGCATCGAAAATTCGAACGATGGTGGGATGTGCCATCTTGGCCGCATCTTGTGCTTCACGCCGGAAGCGGACGCGAAATGCCGGATCGGCAGCGAGCGCGGGCTTGAGCAGTTTGATCGCAACGCGTCGACCGAGACGGGAGTCTGTGCCGATGTGCACATCGGCCATGCCGCCGCGGCCGATCAGGTTGCCAACCTGATACCTGCCAGCAAGCAGGCGTACGCCCTGCGCTACGCCATCAGTCACGTGCTTCTCCCGGGTCTACAGCTCGAATTGCTCTGTCAGTGTAACGGGTGCTCCGTGAGAGCAGCCGACTCACGTGAGCGAGCGGCGCGCGCTACTCAATTGTCAGGGTGCGAATCGGCGAATCAGTCGACTCGAGGTCGCCGCCGCATATTGCGCGGTAACGCACGGTCGTCTCGCCGGGTGCTCCGCTGACGGTGATGTCGAGGGAGGTCTGGGAAGAGACGATCGGATTCGGATCTGCTGGGGTGCCGTTCTGCAGTGAGAACTGGTAGCTCGAGAGCGGGAATCCACTCGGGCAGCCCGTGTAAGCGGGCCAGGTCACGGTCACAACCGAGCTGACGGGCCACGTGTCACTGCCCCCGTTGCTGACGATTGCCGGCTCTGGCGGAGTGGGAATGTCGGTGTAGAAGGTGACCGCGATGAGGGAGTTTTTGGGCACCCGACCCTCGGGGTCGACCAGGTAGGCGAGGCCCTGCTCCTCAATTGACGGCGCTATGCGTCCATTGCGGGCTTCGAGACGCAGACCGAGTTCTGTCAGCTTCTCTTCGACCTGTGCCCTGGTCTTGCCCTTGAGGTCGTTTTCGTTAAGCGTGACAAAAGAATTGGTCGGAGTCGCGCTCGGCGCTGTGCTGCTCGGCGTAGTTGAGGTCTTCGCGGGCCCAGGGTTGCTACCGGGCGCAGCAACAATAGCGATGATTGCCGCAATCAGGATCACCGCGAGCAACGTAATCAGCGAGATCAGCGGCCAGGTCCATGGGTTGCGCTTTCGAGGGGTTGCGACCGTGTCGGTGACGTGGCTGAGAACGCGCGTGTTCGAATCACCCTTGCCGTAGTTGGCTCCGGCAGTCGCCGCGAGGGATCCGGGGCCAACGATGCCTGGAACGGCAGCGGCGGCGGCGGCAACGTCGCCACGACGCAGCGACTGGGCTGCCCGCGCGAGGTGTGCCGCCGATGCCGGTCGGTCGGCCGGTGCCTTTGCGATGCTCGAGTACACGAGGTTGCGCACCGGTTCGGCGATCGAGACCGGAAGCTCTGGCGGTGTCTCGTTGATCTGCGCCATCGCGATGGCCACTTGGGACTCACCGGTAAAGGGACGACGCCCCGCGAGCATCTCGTACGCGACGATGCCGAGGCTGTAGATGTCGGTGCCCGGACTTGCGGAGTGCCCGCTCGCCTGCTCCGGCGAGAGGTATTGCACCGTGCCCATCACCTGGCCGGTGGCGGTGAGAGGCACCTGATCTGCGATCCGGGCGATGCCGAAGTCGGTGATCTTGACCCGTCCTTCCGGCGTGATCAGCAGGTTGCCTGGCTTGATGTCGCGGTGCACGAGTCCGGCGGCGTGCGCGGCCTGCAGCGCGAGAGCGGTTTGCGCAACGATGTCGAGAACACGGTCAGTACTAAGCACGCGCTCGCGCTCGATGACGGCGCTGAGTGCCTCACCCGGCACGAGCTCCATCACGAGGTATGCGCTGCCGTCTTCTTCTCCGTAGTCGAAGACGTTGGCGATACCTTCATGATTCACGAGCGCCGCGTGCCTCGCCTCCGCGCGGAATCGTTCGAGAAAGCCGGGGTCCCCCAGGTACTCGTCCTTGAGAATCTTGATCGCGATGGTGCGACCAATCACGAGGTCAGTCGCTTGCCAGACCTCACCCATGCCGCCGATCGCGACGCGACTCGACAGCTGATATCGGCCTCCAAAAGTGAGGCCACTTGTGGGTCTCATCTGTTCAGCACCGCCTCAAATACTTTCTTTGCCATGGGAGCCGCGATCATGTTGCCAAAGGCATTCTGGCCGAGACCGCCGCCGTTTTCGACGACCA
This sequence comes from Actinomycetes bacterium, assembly GCA_031421055.1. Taxonomy (GTDB): domain Bacteria; phylum Actinomycetota; class Actinomycetes; order Actinomycetales; family Microbacteriaceae; genus Conyzicola. The sequence continues at coordinate 7,961 of JANONY010000351.1, forward strand.
CCGCGATTGCAACTCGTGGGTTGTCTGCCGGAGCGAAGCCGGTGAACCACAAGGTGTACGGCTGACCGTCACCATTCTCTGCGGTGCCGGTCTTGCCTGCCACCTCGACACCGCCAATTCTCGCATTACTCGCAGCGCCGTTTGAGACCCCGTTGACGAGCATGCGGGTCATCGTCTCAGCGACTTCCGGGCTGACCGGATTGCTGAATACGCTCGGGGTGAAGTCCTGTATGACGCGCAGATCGGGTGCGGTGATCTTCTCGACGAGTGTCGGTTGCATGAGCTGTCCGTCGTTGGCGATCGCAGCCGAGACCATCGCGATCTGCAGTGGTGTGACCTGATTATCGAATTGACCAAACGACGAAAGCATGAGCTGGGGCGCGTCCATCCCCACGGGGTAGACGCTTGCGGTCGAGCGCATCGGCACTTCGATGCGCTGGCCGAACCCGAACGCGTCGGCCGTTTCACGGATCCGGTCTTCGCCGAGTGCAGCGCCGAGCTGGGCGAAGGGAATATTGCACGACAGCCGCAGGGCGGTGGCGATCGTCGCGGTCGGCGTGCCGCCGCACGAGCCGCCCTCGGCATTAGAAATCGAGACGCTTGTTTGAGGCAACTGCAGCGTCGAGGGATTCGGGAACTCTGTCTCCGGCGTGTAGTCGCCGCCATTGAGCGCCGCCGCCGCCACGACGATCTTGAACACCGAGCCAGGGTGGTATAGATCGCCGCCGATTGCCCGGTTGAAAAGGGGCTCGCTCGGGTCATTGAGAAGCGTGTTGTAGCGAGTGATGATTTCTTCACCGCTCTCGTGCGCAGACAACATGTTCGGGTCGAACGACGTCTTTGAGACCATTGCGAGAATCGCGCCTGTTGTGGGATCGATGGCGACGATCGCACCGGTGTTGTCGCCGAGCGCATCCGACGCCACCTGTTGAATGACCGGGTCGATGGTGAGCTCGACGGACGCGCCGCTGGGGCTCTGACCGGTGATGAGAGCATTGACTTGGTCGCGGAACTGCGCGTCAGAGGTTCCGCTCAACTCTTGGTTGAGCGCGTCTTCGATGCCGGCATTGCCTTGATTAAGGGTGACGTAGCCCGTGATCGGCGCGTACAGCGGGCCGTTCGAGTAAACCCGAAGGTACGAGTACGCGTCATCGACCGGCAGCGACTCGGCGATGGGCACGCCGTCGACGAGAATCGCGCCGCGTTCGGTCGAGTAGCTGTCGTAGAGAACCCGTACGTTGCGATCGTCCTCTTCCAAGGCGCCAACCGCGCCGACTTGAATCACCGAGGTTGAGACGAAGAGCGCGAGGAACATCAGCATGAGCACGGCGCTCACTCGACGAAGCTCCTTGTTCATTCGATCACCGTCCTAGGTTGGTGCCGAACAGTGTCGGAAAGCCGAAGAAGCAGCGCAACGACGATCCAGTTTGCGACGAGTGAGGAGCCACCGGCGGCAAGGAAGGGCGTTGTGAGGCCCGTGAGCGGAATAACCCTGGTAACCCCGCCAATGACGATGAAGACCTGAAGGCCGATAACGAAGGCAAGGCCGACCGCCAGCAGGCGGCCGAAGTCGTCCTGGCCGGCGAATCCAATGCGGATCCCGCGTGAAACGAGCAAAAGGTAGAGCGCCAGAATCGCGAAGATGCCTGCGAGACCGAGCTCTTCGCCCAGACTCGCAATGATGTAGTCGCTTTCTGCGAGCGGGGTGATCTCGGGCCGGCCCTGGCCGAGACCGTGTCCAAGTAGACCGCCGCTGGAGAGACCGAAGATTCCCTGCACGAGCTGGTAACTGCCGCCGACGGCGTCGTAGTTCTCTTGATTGAAGGCGTCGAGCCACGCACTGACACGACCGCCGACGTAGCTGAGTAGGCGACTCGCAACAAACGCCCCGCCAAGAAAGAGCCCGAGGCCGAGCACCACCCAGCTCGCTCGCCCGGTTGCCACGTACAGCATCACGACAAACAGGCCGAAGTACAGCAGCGCGGTTCCCAGGTCTTTCTGGAAGACGAGAACGGCCATCGACGCGGCGAACACCACGAGGATGGGGCCAAGATCCCGCGCGCGCGGGAACGTCATCCACAACACCCGACGTCCAATCATCGAGAGCGAGTCGCGCGCGGTGACGAGGTAGCCGGCAAAGAAGATTGCGAGCGCGATCTTGCCAATTTCGCCCGGTTGGAACGAGAAAGGGCCGAGTTGTACCCAGATGTTCGCGCCATTTACAGGACGGAAAAAGACCGGCATCACGAGCAAGACGATGCCGACCAGCGCGAACGTTAGTCGGAAGCGATACATCAGTCGGTGGTTGCGCAGCAACAACATGACGAGAAGGGCGAGCACGAGGGCAATGGCGGTCCACGCCATTTGTCGCATGCTCGCCATTTCCCAGCCCTCGTGCGCCTTGGCGAGATCGAGGCGATAGATCATGGCGATTCCGAGGCCGTTGAGCACGGTCGCGATGGGCAGAATGAAGGGGTCGGCATCCCGGGCGACGACGCGCAGCGCGATGTGCATGCCGAAGACGAGCGCAGACAGACCGAACCCGAGCGAGGCGAGGCTCCAGTCAGGAGCGCCAAGCACACCAAGTTGCACGAGCAGGATGGCACCAGAGTTAATGCCACAGGCCAGCAGAAGTAGAGCAAGCTCAAGGTTGCGTAATCGCGATGGCGTGCGCAGCAGTCGGATGCCACCGGTCAGGCTCGAGCGCGGGCCAGCATCGATCGGCTGGCCCGCGGCGGCTGCCGCTGTTCTAATTGGCGCTGTCATCAGAGAGTTGGCTCACAATGCGTTCTGCGTCAGGGAGGCTGTCGGCGCTGATGGTTTCTTCTAGGCGCTGCTGCGTGAAGTAGTCGAGGGAGGTGACGTCGACATCGGTTTCACGGTAAATCGACGACAGCGCAAACGGCCCGAGGTCTTGTTGGATTCCGCGATAGATGACGACGGTGCCGTCAACAGAAGCAACGAAGTAGTGCGTTTGGGTCCACCGGTACGCGAGCACCCCCGCTGTCACCAGCGCAGAGACTATGAGCAGCGCGACGACGATGACCGTGATGCGCCTACGCCGCGCCCTGCGGCGGTCTTCGACGATGAGTTCGTCGAGATACTCCTCAGACTCGGGCTCAAAGTGGCTGTCGTCTGGTTTCGTCGACTTGAGCGGGTGCAGAAGCAATGATGGGATGCGCATCGGGCGCCGCGCGGTCTCGACCTCATAGGCGAGTGGCGCGTCAGCCGAACCGACCATCGTTGGCGGCTGGTGAGATGCGTCGCCGCTGCCGTCGATGTCGACGACGACCACCGTGATGTTGTCGGGAGCTCCCTGGTCAAGACTCTCTTTGACGAGTCGCTGCGCCACATCGTTGGCATCATGATCGGCGTTGAAGGCCGCCACGATCTTGTCTTCTGACACATAGCTGCTTAGCCCGTCGGAACAGATGAGCCATCGGTCGCCCGGCTCTGTTTCTTCGATGAGAGTGTCGATTTCTGGCGTCGCATCGACGTCGCCGAGCACGCGCATGAGCACGGAGCGTCGGGGATGCACCGCCGCCTCTTCGACCGTGATGCGCCCGCTGTCGACGAGGCGCTGTACGAATGTGTGGTCGCTGGTGATCTGGGTCAGCGTCGAGCCGCGAAGACGATAGATACGCGAGTCACCGATGTGGGCGATGGCAACGCGCGAGCCCACAAGCACCATTGCGCTAACCGTCGTGCCCATGCCGGTCAGTTCTCCGTGGTCAAAAACCGTTTCAGTCAGCCGAGCGTTGGCTGAAACCAAGGCCTGCTTCAGCGCGGCGATCGCCTCATCGGCCGAGTCGAAGCTGCGGTCTGCGCCTGCCATTTCTTTGACCGTGATGGCGGAGGCGACATCCCCTCCGGCGTGCCCACCCATGCCGTCGGCGACAACGAATAGGTGACCGCCCGCGTATCCGCTGTCTTGGTTGTTGCTGCGAATTTTGCCGACGTGCGAGATCGCGGCGCTCTTCAAGGTCGGGGCCACCGCGCTACCGCCGAAGCTCAAAGCTGGTTGTGCCGATGGTGATCGTCGCATTGAGAGGCACGAGCTTCGGCGTTGAGATGCGCTTGCCACTTAAGACGGTGCCGTTTGTCGAGTCGAGGTCTTCGAGAACCCACCCGTTCTCTGTGCGCGTGATTCGTGCGTGATTCGTTGACGTGTAATCGTCGCGAATCACCAGTCCGGAATCCCCAGAGCGCCCGATGGTCAAAACTTCTTCAGGCAGATCGATCTGCAGGCCTTCTTTCGCGCCGGCGGTGATCACGAGGCGTGACGCGATGACTCCGCCCGCGCTCTGGGCTGTTCGTGCTGGTGGTGCAGCTGACGGCACCGTCGCGGTCGCTGGCAACTTGCGCACCCGCTGACCGAAGAGATCGCTGCGCAACGCAACGACGACGACGAACACGAAGATCCAGAGAATGGCCAGGAAGGCCATGCGCATGATGAAGAGGGTGAGCTCGCCCATCTACTCTGGACCGCCGTCAACGCGCAGATCGGCGAACTGGTCGACGTCGGATGCCTGGGCGAGAACGCGAAACACGATGCGGGTTCTCCCAATGTCGATCACTGAATCGGACGCGAGAGGGGCTTTCGCGACCGGCGCACCGTTGAGAAGCGAGCCGTTGGTCGAGCCGAGGTCGTTGACCTGCCCGCGGCGGCCGTCCCACAGAACCTCCACGTGCTTGCGCGAGATTGACGTGTCATCAACGGTGATGTCGGCGTCAGTGCCTCGACCGATGATCGTGCGTGCCTTGGTGATCGGGTAGCGCTTGCCGTTGATGTCAAGCACGGGTGTCCAGGCCACAGTTCCCTTGACGTTGACCGAAACAATCTCAAGCAGACCCTCGCCGAGCGTCTCCAACTTCTCGAGAGCGATCGAGATTCCGCCAGCGAACGAATAGCGTTGCGCCGCGGCGTGCGATTGAACCAGTTGAAGCAGTTCATCGATGAGCGCCTCGCCGAGGCCGTTCATCCGGTCGTAGTCACTGGGCGAAAGTTTCACCGTGAAGCGGTTGGGCACGAGGATTCGATCGCGCGCGACGACCGCGGCCTTGGTATCGAGTTCGCGCCGAAGAGCGCTGGTGATTTCCAGCGGCTGCAGACCACTCTTGAAGGTCTTGGCAAACGCGCCGTTGACGGCACGTTCAAGACCTTTCTCGAAGTTGTCCAGCAGGCCCACGGGTCTCCTTGCTTCTTGCTGACGTAGTGACGATGTTATCCGGTGGTACAGGGAGACTGGCCTGTCTCGCGGTGGATTTACACCTCGCTGGCCCGTCCCACCGCGTGTGTTACTCTCGCTTGTTGGCGTCTCGGCGCCGACTGGTGAGCGCGAGTGGCGAAATTGGCAGACGCGCACGGTTCAGGTCCGTGTGCCCGTAAGGGCATGGGGGTTCAAGTCCCCCCTCGCGCACCAGCGAAAATTGCAGTCGGCTGCCGAGCCCCCAGGAGATCTGTGTCGTCTGACCTTCGGGCTCGCGCGTGACCGTGGTGGTGATCGGCGACGCCCTCGTCGACGAGATGCGCGACGAACACGGATCGGTGGACGCGCCAGGCGGCTCGGCTCTCAACGTTGCCGTTGGGCTCGCGATTCTCGGCCTGCCTGCACAACTCATCGCCATGTTTTCTGACGACCCCGACGGTCGCGTGCTCGCGAACCATCTCGCCCGTTACGGCGTTGAGGCCATGCCCTCGCCATCGCCGCTCGGCACTGGTCGCGCCGTTTCGGACCGTTCGGCCGGGGAGCCGCGCTACACGTTCAGCGAGGCGGCGGTCGCGCGAGAGCTCAGGTTCACCTCGGAGATGCGGGCCGCGATCGCCGCCGCAGACCTCGTGGTGCTCAGCGGGTTCCCGTTCGACCACCAAGAGCAGTTCGAGCAGTTGATCGAGGTGGTGGCTGGCTCGACCCTGTTGCTCGACCCGAATCCGCGCCAGGGACTTTTACACGATCGCGACCGGTTCGCGGCCAACCTCGAACACATCGCGCCGACACTTCGACTGCTCAAGCTGGGTGCTGAGGATGCGCGCCTGCTCTACGACGCCCCGCTCGACGAGGTGGTGGCACACTTCACCCCGCACACGACGGTTCTCGCGACGGCTGGTCCCGCCGGCGCGACCGTGTTCGAGCACGGCGTGGTCGTGAGCCGCCCGATCTCGAAAGCGCGCGGCCCCGTGGTCGACACGATGGGCGCCGGAGACGCGACTTTCGCATCCGTCATTGCGTCGTTGAGCGAGGGAGAGGCCGACTGGGGAACGGTGCTCGACCGCGCGATGGCGATTGCTGCCGCGACCGTTAGACACCACGGCGGATTGCTGCGGGTGCCCTGAGCGGCGCGTGTTAGCGTCGCCCAATGACCCGCATTGCCGCCGTGGCGCCTGTGCTCCCCGAGTTTTCGTACTCACAGGCAGAGATCACGGCCGCCATTGCGCCATTACTCGCTCCTGAACTGAAGAACCGACCAGTGGTCGAGCGCATGTACATCTCGAGCACAGTTGAGCGGCGCTACTCTGCAGTGCCCCTGGAGCGCATCGGCGAATTTGCTTCGCTTACCGAGAGCAACGCCTCGTGGGTAGAGACGGCAGCCGAGCTTGGCGAGCGAGCGGTGCGTGAAGCCTTAGACACGGTGGGAGTTTCGGCCAACGACGTCGATCTGCTGTTGTTCACGAGCGTTACGGGGGTGAGCGCCCCATCGGTGGACGCGATGATCGCGGAGCGACTTGGCATGCGCTCAGACCTACGCCGCTGGCCAAGCTTCGGGCTCGGCTGTGTCGCTGGGGCGGCCGGTCTCGCACGCGTGCACGACTACCTAGTGTCTCGCCCGACGGGTGTGGCTGTACTACTCGCGGTCGAACTGTGCTCGCTCACCCTGCAACGTGGCGATCGGTCGATGGCGAACTTCGTCGCCAGCGGGCTGTTTGGTGACGGCGCTGCCGCTGTCGTTCTTCTCGGCGATGATCACCCCAAAGCGATTGGCCCGCGGATCACCGCCACCCGCAGCGCGCTCGTGCCAGAGACGGGCGGCGTGCTCGGCTTCACCCTCGTCAGCACGGGTTTTGAGATTCTATTGACGGCAGAGGTGGCGGGCGTCATCGAACGAGCGTTCCCGGCCGAGGTTGCGGCGGTGCTCGGCGAACGAGGCCTCGACGGGCTCGCGATGGTGGCGCATCCGGGTGGGCCACGCATCCTCGATGCGTTCGCGGCCGCTCTCGATCTGCCGCGCGACCGGTTCGCGCGCAGTTGGGACTCGCTCGCCGCGAAGGGCAACATGTCGTCGGTGTCGGTGCTCCACGTGCTCGCCGACACGCTCGCCGCTGGCGAGCACGACGCGCTGGTGTTTGCGGTCGGCCCTGGCGTCACGGCAGAGTTCGTCGTGATGGAGGCCGTCGCATGATGTGGTACGCACTGCTGATTCTGGCGACGGGCATCGAACGACTGGTCGAGCTTGCAATTTCGCGTCGTAACGCAGCGAAGGCGTTCGCGCGCGGCGGCGTCGAATACGGGTTCAGACATTTTCCGGTGATGGTCGTGTTGCACACCGGGCTCTTGATTGCTTGCGTGGCGGAGGCGTTTTTGCTCGATCGCCCGTTCATCCCCCTGCTCGGCTGGCCCATGTTCGTGGTCGTCGTACTCGCACAAGCGGGGCGCTACTGGTGCATCACCTCGCTCGGCGAGCAGTGGAACACGCGCGTGATCGTGGTGCCAGGGGCGGGCCGTGTGGCCAGTCGCGGCCTCTACCGTTGGCTCAAGCACCCCAACTACGTCATCGTCGCCATCGAGGGCGTTGCGCTGCCGCTTGTGCATACCTCGTGGATCACTGCGATTGCATTCACCGTGCTCAACGCCGTGCTGCTGCTGCGGTTCAGAATCCCGATTGAGAATGGCGCCCTTAAGCGACTCACCGCATGACATCTGTACTCATCGTCGGCGGCGGCCCGGTCGGACTTGCCGCCGCGATCGACGCCAGGCTCGTCGGACTCGACGCGACCGTGATCGAGCAGCGCGCGGCGTCCATTGACAAAGCGTGCGGAGAAGGGCTCATGCCCGGGGCCATCCCACTGCTTGATCGTCTCGGCGTCTCGGTCAGCGGGCACCCGTTGCGCGGAGTGAGTTACCGCGACGGTCGGCGTCAGGCCGATCATCTGTTCGAAAGTGGCGTAGGCCTCGGCGTGCGCCGCACGGCGCTGCACAGCGCGCTTCGCGAGCGAGCGCTCGAGGTTGGCGCTCGAATCGTGCAGGCGAAGGTCACGCACCTCACTCAGGGCGATGGGTTCGTTGAGGCGGCCGGAATTCGCGCCGATTGGATGCTCGGCTGCGACGGCCTGCACTCCACCGTCGCCCGGTTGGCTGGCCTCGCTCGCCCCGCTCCCACCGTCCGGCGGCGCTACGGCGTGCGGCGGCACTTTCAGGTGGAACCGTGGACCGAACTCATCGAAGTGCATTGGAATCGCTTGGGTGAGCTGTATGCGACGCCGGTCGGAGATGGCGTAGTCGGGGTCGCGCTGCTGGCGCGACCGAACACCGATTTCGATGAAGCGCTTGCTGCATCGCCAGAGCTTGCCGCCCGCATTGCCTTCGCCGCGCCAGCCAGCGAGATGCGCGGGGCTGGACCGTTTCGCCAGCGCACCTCGGCGCGCCGAGCTGGTCGAGTGCTTCTCGTCGGCGACGCGTCTGGCTACGTTGATGCGATCACCGGCGAAGGGCTTCGGCTCGGGTTCGAGCAGTCGCGAGCGGCGGTCAACTCGATCGTGGGCGACACAGACTACGAGCGTGACTGGCGCCGCATCACCCGCGACTTTCGGGTTCTGACGAGCGGGCTCGCTTTCGTCGCCTCAACGCCGATGCGGTGGGCCGTTGTTCCGCTGGCGGCCGCGCTACCGCGGGTATATCGCAGCGCGGTCGAGTCGCTCGCCCGCTAGCTCGCGCTCGCCGGAAACAGCAGAGCGTCGAGCTCTGCGGTTGTCGCCACGGAAGCAATAGCCCCCCGCGCCTCGGTCTTGGGCCCGTAGCCCCACTCGACGAAGATCGTCGGAACGTTGCGCGCCGCGGCGCCGATCACGTCAAACGAGCGATCACCCACCATGACGGGCTTAGAGATGTCGGCGCCGAGAGTGGCGAGGCGAAGCAGGGCCTCTTCGACCACATCCGCCTTCTTGCTTCGCACTTCGTCTTCGGAGGCGCCGGTGATGACGTCGAAGTACTCGGTCACGTCGAACTCATCGAGAATCATGGTGGCTGGCTTCTCTGGCTTGGAGGTCGCGAGCGAGAGTGGCAGTGTGCTTTCGTGAATCGTGCGCAGGGTGTGGGCCACCCCCGGATACATGCGCGCGTTGCTGACGCCGTGCTCTAGGTAGCGCTTGCGGTAGATCTCGAGGGCGAGCGCCGACTTTTCTGCGTCAAAGCCCCCACGGTCTCTAAACGAATCGAGGATGGGCGGCCCGACGTAGGCCAACAGCTCGACCGGTGAAGGCACCGGCACGCCGAGCTCTTCGAAGGTGTACGCGAGGGTGGCGGTGATTCCGGGCGCGGAGTCGACGATTGTGCCGTCGAGGTCGAAGAGGACGCAGGTAAATGGAGAGTTCATCACGCCAAGCCTACGAGGGCGGCTAGTGTTGCGAGCGCGGGGTCCATCCGCGCGAGCGTGGGAGCGCTCCCATGCACCACGAAGGAGTGGAATGGTTCGCGAAGTAGCCGCAGCACTGGCAGTTATCGTCGCCATGGTCGCACCAATGACCGCGCATGACCTCAGCCAATCCGCCCTCGACCCCGGCCCAGAACTCATTGCGGGCGGCGACTTCGACGAGGGTGTTGGCGTCTGGTGGACCACCGGCGACATGGTTGCCGATACGAGTTCTGGCGCGCTGTGTGTTGAGGTGCCCGGCGGCACAGCGAGTGCGTGGAGCTCGATCGTCGGTGTTGACAACGTTCCGATCGAGGCGGGCAGAGACTACGACTTCTCATTCACGGCAACCGGCACGACCGACGTCCCCGTCGTGATTCGCGCACTTGTGCAGCAAGCGGTTGCGCCGTGGAACGCGACCTACGAGGCGAATCCGGCGATCGGCGGCGACGACAACGAGTTTCACTTCCAGTTCAACTCGAATCTCGACCTGCCAGAGGCACAGGTGGTGTTCCAGATCGGTGCAGCTGAAGCCGACTGGACCTTCTGCCTCGACGACGCTCACCTCGCGACGGGCGAGCCGGCGGTCGCCTTCGTTGCCGACACAGGCACGCGTGTGCGCGTCAACCAACTCGGCTACCTCGAGAGCGGTCCGAAATTCGCGACCCTGATGACCGAAGCGCCCGACCCGTTGCCGTGGACGATGCTCGACGCCAAGGGCACAAGCATCGCGACGGGCACGACCGACCCGCGTGGCAACGACTCGAGCGCCGGTGGTGGTGTGCACGTCGTTGACTTCACCGACGTTCGGTTGGCCGGCGAGGGGTACACCATCGAGGTCGACGACCAATCGAGCTACCCCTTCGCGATCGCCAACGACATCTACTCATCGCTGCGGTACGACGCTCTGCACTACTTCTCGCTCGTGCGCAGTGGCATCGAGATCACCGAACCCGGCTACGAGCGACCAGCGGGACACCTCGGCGTCGCGCCGAATACCGGCGACACCGCTGTGCCGTGCCAGCAGTCGGAGGGCTTCATGCAGAACTGGACCTGCGACTACACCCTCGACGTCACCGGCGGTTGGTACGACGCCGGCGATCACGGTAAGTACGTCGTCAACGGTGGCATCGCGGTGTACCAGCTGATGAGCACCTACGAACGAACACTCACCGCACCGACCGCGACGCCCGGCGCGCTTGACGACGGCACGCTGGCAGTTTCGGAGTCCGGGAACGGCGTTCCAGACATTCTCGACGAAGCGCGCTGGGAGCTTGAGTGGATGATGAAGATGCAGGTGCCGGCCGGCCTGCCACTGGAGGGCATGGCGCATCACAAGGTGCAGGACGACGGATGGACTGGCTTGCCGCTGCTGCCATCCGATGATCCAAAGCAACGCCAGCTGCATCGCCCATCCACCGCAGCGACGCTGAATCTGGCCGCCGTGGCCGCGCACGGTTCTCGCCTCTTCGCGAAGTTTGACCCGAGCTTCAGCCGCGAGCTGCTCGAGGCCTCGCGTCGTGCATGGGCAGCGGCGCTCGAAACCCCCGAGCTCTATGCGCCAGCTGACGACGGCAATGACGGCGGTGGACCGTACGACGACAACGCGGTCGCCGACGAGTTCTATTGGGCCGCTTCAGAGTTGTACCTCACGACCGGTGAGGCAGAGTTCGACGACGCGTTGCATGCAAACGAATGGCACAACGCCGATGTGTACCTCGACGGGGGCTTCTCGTGGGCAGACACCGCTCAACTTGCCAGGCTCGACCTCGCGACCGTGCCGAGCGACCTGAGTGACCGCGACGACGTTGTTGCCTCGGTTGTCGCGCTCGCCGATCGGTACCTTGAAGACCAACGCTCGACGAACTTTGGGCAGGTGTTGAACCATCTCGCCGGCTACGACTGGGGATCGAACAGCGCAATTCTCAACAATCAGGTCGTGCTGGGCACGGCCTTCGATCTCACCGGAAAGCAGCACTACGCTGCCGCGGTTATCGAATCGATGGACTACCTGCTCGGGCGCAACGCGATGAACAACTCGTACGTCACCGGCTACGGAACGGTGTACTCGCAGAACCAGCACAGCCGCTGGTTTGCGCACCAACTCGACGCCTCGCTGCCCTCGCCGCCGCCAGGCACGATCGCCGGCGGGCCGAACACCGCGTACTCCGATCCGATCGCAATTCAGACCTTTAATGCCGGCTGCGCACCACAGCAGTGCTACCTCGATGACATTGCTTCGTACTCGACAAACGAGATGACCGTCAATTGGAACTCTGCCCTCACCTGGGTCGCGTCGTTCGTCGACGATCAGCGCGGACTGGAGCAGGCATCCTATGTCTCTGGCGAGCAATCGATCACGAGCTACCTGCCGATTATTCTCGGTGCCGCAGGTGGAGCGATTGCGCTGTTGATCGGCGTCTACGCGTGGCGCCGTCGGGTGCTGCGTCGCTAGAACAAACGGTGGTGGTTATCGTCGAGTCCGCGCATTTCGTCGTAGTCGAGAAGTAGGCAACGGATGCCGCGATCGGTCGCGAGCGTACGCGCCTGCGGCTTGATTTCCTGGGCGGCGAACACGCCGCTGACGGGCGCGAGCAGCGGATCACGGTTCATCAGCTCAAGGTATCGAGTGAGCTGCTCGACGCCGTCGATGTCGCCGCGCCGCTTTATCTCGACGGCGACGCTCGCGCCGTTCGCATCCCGAGCCAAAATGTCGACAGGGCCGATGGCGGTCATGTACTCCCGACGCACGAGCGTGTGCCCCTCGCCGAGCAACTCGATCTGCTCGGCGAGTAGCTTCTGCAGGTCAGCTTCGACACCGTCTTTCTGCAGCCCTGGATCGATGCCGAGCTCGTGTGAGGTGTCGTGCACGATCTCGTGAATGCTGATTACGAGCAGGTCGGCGGTCTTCGCTTGGGCAACTCGCCAGATCTCGCGCACCCCGGCAGCCGCCTGGTCACTGTCCGGCTCCATGACCGCGAGAGTGCAGGGCGGGTTCATCCAGTTGAGCGGCTTGTAGCTCAACGAGTCGGTGTGCACGAGCACGCTGCCGTCGGCCTTGACCACGAGCAGACGGGTGCCGATCGGAAGGTGCGCGCTCAGGCGCCCGGCATAGTCAACCGAGCAGCGGGCAATGACGAGTCTCACCCCTCAACGCTACCGGGGTGATCAGTCGGCGATGAGTCGCTTGCCCAGATCGATGGTGTCGTCGACTCTTTAGCCGAGGTGCTCGTAGAACGCAACGCCTTGCGCGTTTGAACTGCGCACCTGGATGCTCACCTTCGGGCAGCCGAGTGCATGAAGCGCTTCCTCGACGTGTTCCACCAACGCCCGGCCCACACCTGTACCCCGGACGCCAGGTCTGGCGGCAAGGTAATTCATCCAGCCGCGGTGTCCGTCGTAGCCCGCCATAACGGTGCCGACGATGCGGTCGTCGTCATC
>JANONY010000352.1:0-3446 GCA_031421055.1 Actinomycetes bacterium
AGCCGCGGCCAGAATGCTCTCTGGCGCGCCCTTCACCCAGGCGGTGAGCACCCCGGCCTGATCACGACGAATGGATGTCATCAGCTTGCGCGCAGAGTCAAACGGCAGCTCGTCGACCTCCTTGGCACTCGCGAGCACGGCTTCGACGTCGACCTCGGCCTTGCGCGCCACGACGATGAGCGCGCCCTCGGTGGGATCTCCGAGCACCTTCCACCCGCTCGACTCGTCGGCGGGCGGCAGCAGTCTGGCATTGCTGGCCAGCACGCCGACGGTGAGGAATGCCTTGGCGCGGGCCGTGGCATCCTTCGTCGCGTTCTGCGGTTGCACCGTGCCGACGGGCTCGTAGCCGGTGCCGGTCGCGGTGTAGAGCGCGCCGCCGATGACCAGTTCAGTGACGGTCATTTCGTTGCGGGTGAGCGTGCCGGTCTTGTCGGTGCAAATCACATGGGTCGCGCCGAGCGTCTCGACCGCGCTCAGCTGCTTGACCAGGGCGTTCTGCTTCGCGAGGGCCCCGGCGGCCGCCGCGAGCGCCGTGTTGACCTCGGCGGGCAGCCCTTGCGGAATCAGGGCTGCCGCGAATCCGACCGCGAAGAGTAACGCTTCTCTGAACGGCAGGTCGGCCTGAATGGCCACGATCAGCACGATGACCGAGACCACCGCAACGCCGTACGAGACGTACCTGGCGATGTGCCCGGTCTCGAGCTGCAGCGGGCTGCGCGTCATGGGAGCCGACTGGCTCAGCTCGGCGATGCGGCCGAGCTCGGTGTTCTTTCCGGTTGCCACCACGACGGCGAGCGCCTCGCCGGTCGCGACAGTGGTTCCGGCCCAGGCCATGTTGTGACGGTCGGCGACGGGCACTTCGGTCGGCGTCGGGCGGGTGTTCTTGCGGGTCGGGTCGCTCTCGCCGGTGAGCGCGAATTCGTTGGTCGAGAACGCCGTGCACTCGATGAGCCGAAGGTCGGCTGGCACGGATGCGCCCTCGCTGAGCCGCACCACGTCGCCAACCACGAGGTCTCTCGACGCGACCACGGCGAGAGCGCCATCGCGCATCACCTCGCTCGTCGGGTCGACGAGCTTCTCGAGCGCCTCCATGGTCTTCTCGGCGCGATGCTCTTGCACGAAGCCGATCAACGTGTTGATGAGCACGAGCACGACGAGCACCGCGGCCGTGCCGAAGTCGCCGAGCACCCCGGTGATCGTCGCGCTCACCAGCAGCAGGGCGATCATCCAGTCGGCAAACTGGCGGAGGTAGCGCTTGAGCCCCGACTCGTGCTTGACCGCGACGATGACGTTGTCGCCGAAGGTAGCTCGGTGGGAGTCGGCGGCGGCAGTCGTGAGGCCGAAAGCGGTCGTCTCGTGGTGCTTGACCACCTGCTCGACCGTCTCGAGGTAGGCAGGAGTCGTCATCCGCTCAGCCTAGGTTTGGGGCTTGGGCGGCGTTAGGGGCTTTGGTCCCTCGGTGCGCTACCCCTTGGCGACTGTGACACTCACCGGCGTCGCGTTCACAAAGAGATCGAGCACGGGGCAGTGCGCGTCGACGGCGTCGCGCAGGTCGCGGTATCGCTCCTCTGACTCCGGGCCGGTGAGGGTCACGGCGAGGCGAACGGCGGTGAAGCCGGCGCGCACCGACTCGTCGATGCCGAACAGGCGGCGGGCATCCAGATCGCCTTCTGCATCGACCGAGATGTCGTCGACAACGATGCCGAGGGCTTGGGCGTAGAGGCGGTAGACCACGATCTGGCACGAGATGAGGGCGCCGAGTGCGAACTCGACCGGGCTGGCAGCGAGGTCGTCGCCAGCGAGGGCGGAAGGCTCATCCACGAGGAAGGAGTGCTTGCCTGCCGTGATCTGGCTGGCAACCGAACCCTCGCCAGTGCCGCTCACGCGGTAGCTGAGCTGGGCGCTCGAGGCGTCGGCGGCAATGCGCTGGCCCCAGGCCGCTGCGGCTTCGGTGAGGCGCGTGGCGCGCTCGTCGGCGATCGAGGGGCTGGTGTCGGTGAGAGTCATGAGAGCGATGCTAGATCGGCTGGCGGCGGCCCGCTCGTTGGGGTGTCACGGTGCGTAGTGTGCCGTCATGGTTCGTAATGCGGGGTTTGCGCGGCTCCGTGTCGCAGAGGTCACCGTCACTCGCGGAGGGTGACAAGCCAGCGGCCGATTTCGACAGCCCCTCACTCGTTCGAGAGCTCCGCGCCGCGAACGTGATCGTTCGGCCCTCGTGCTCAATCGTGTAGGTGCCGACGTCGTGCAGCTGCGTCGGGTAGCTCGGGTGCCGAACGAGCGCTGTCTCGTTGAGTGACGTCCATGACGTGGCCCACGGGTTGACCCCGTCTAGGTCGATTGGATCGCCGTCTAGCACACCGCCGACCGAGACCCACGAGGTGGTCGAGGTCACATTCTCGACATATAATTACTCAAACAATATATAATCGCCGCTATGACCGCCAGCACCGTACTCCGCAGCGCCCGCATCCGCGCAAACCTGACGCAGAGCGCGCTCAGCGAGCGGTCTGGCGTGGCGCAGTCAGCGCTGTCGCAGATCGAGAGCGGTGAACGCGTGCCGAACTGGACGACGGTCGATCGAATCCTGCGCTCGATAGGCTCGAGCCTCATCGCCATCCCCACTCGCCGATCCGATATCTCCACAGTGTCGCTGCAGATCGGCGCGGCCCTCGCGCAGAATGACACAATGGCCGCCGTGCGACACTTCATCCAGCTGAACGACGACCTCGTCGCCGAGCACGGCAGCACCCGCTTCTCCCTGACCATCAGCGAGCCGCCCACGACAGGCAGCAAGCGATGGGATGCGTCACTCGCCGGCCTCGCCGCCTACCGCCTGGCCGACGAGCAGCTTCCTTCGCCCGGCTGGGTGACCGACCCGAGCCGCCGGCTGGGCAAGTCGTGGACTTTCGGCTCGGGGCGCTACGCCGTGTCGGTGCCGCGTGAGAACGTGCCAGCAGCGTTCCTCGACCGTGGAGTGCTGATCGACCGAGAGACCTTGGAGAGTGTCTAATGGTGGCTCTGACCCGTGACGATCTGATCGACGGCCTGCGCGAGCTGGTCGCCGAACTCACTGCCGCAGGGCAGCCCTCGGGAATTCGCATCGTGGGCGGCGCGGCGCTCTCGCTGCGTTATTTTGAACGCAGAACGACGGTCGATATTGACGCTCTCATCACGCCCGTCGAACCCACCATCGAGATCGCCCGACAGATCGCCCTTCGGCGCGACTGGCCCTCGGACTGGGTGAACAACAGTGCGGCTGGCTTCATACCGATCGCGCGGGATGCTGCGTGGGAGGCGCTCTACGACGACGGCCAGGTCTCGATCTGGGTCGCGTCAGCCGAGACGCTGCTCGCCATGAAGCTCCGCGCAAGCCGGGTCGGACGTGACACCGACGACATCGCAGAGCTCATGGCGTTGTGCGGCGTCGACGCCGTGGCCGACGCCGA
>JANONY010000353.1:0-3631 GCA_031421055.1 Actinomycetes bacterium
GTGTCAAAGACAATCGGCTTGATGTTTGGCGCGTCTACCTCGCCGTTGAAGTCGTTGTCTGCCGCGTCGTCGATGATGGCGAAGTTGATGTCAGGGTTGGCAATAGCCGCCTCGACGGTCGCTGCCGAGAGCGCGAAGCCGACGGTGACGATGAGGCCACAGCCCTGGTCAACGAGGCTCTGGATGTTCGGGGCGTAGTCAGTCTCAGCACCGGACTCGACGGTGATCGCCTTAACGCCCAGCTCTGTGGCCGCCTTGGTGATGCCCTCGAAGCCGAGTTGGTTGAACGACTTGTCGTCGAAACCGCCGGCGTCAGAAACCATGCAGGGAACGAAGTCGGATGCTGCGGCGGTTTCGCCACCATCCTCCGGCGCGGACGCGCAGCCGGCGAGCAGCAGTGCGCTGGTGGTGATCAGTGCGAGACCACCGATGGTGGTCTTGCGAGATGTGATTCTCAAGATGTGTCCTCCAAGGAAAGCCCGGTTGTGCCGGGGTTATAAAGGCAACGTTACCTAATGTTGCACCCAGCGAGCTGAACACTTGACAACGGAGTCACAACGGTTTCGGTTGGCTTTGGGTGCGCCAGTGGATGTTCAGGCCTGCGCAAACGGCGATCGCAGCCGTGATGCGCAGCCACAACTGTGGCTCAAAACCACTGAATCGGTTGGGACTACACCCCGAGCTTCTCTGGCGACTCTGGGCCACCGAGATGCAGCGTCATGTCTGGAGTGGTGCACGCCTCCAGAATCGTGAACCCATGCTCAACCCACAGTTCAAAGCTCAGCATCAGAGGTCTTTCGCGAAGCAGCGGCTCGCGTCCGATCCCACGTAGTAGCCGAAGTTCGCGACCCGCGTATAGCCTTCGCGAGTGTAGAAGCGCACCGCGTCTGGTTGTTGGTCGCCGGTTTCGAGCAGCAGCCGCAGCCAGCCCTGAGAGCGGCCGAACTCTTCGAAACGCGCCAGTAGTGCGCTTGCGACGCCGGTTCCTCGACTGCCCGGCTCGACGTACATGCGCTTGACCTCTGCCTCGCTGTCGTTGAGTTGGCGCACGCCGCCGCAGCCGAGCGGCCTCCCGGTGTCATCAAACGACACGAAGAAGGCGGTGATGTCGTCGGCAGTGGGCGCTGGACCTGGCTCCGAGTCTGGCGTGCCGTACCGCAGCGTGATCTCGTCGCGCTGTGCTGCGCGCAGCCCGACGGCGGCAGGGTGATTCCAGTCGACCTGTTCGATCATGCGGTGAGTCTTTCGACCAGCTCCCGGTAGCGCGCAGCGGTGGCAGCGACAATCTCGGGCGGAAGCGCCGGGGGTGTGCCTTGCTTGTTCCAGTTGTCGGCGAGCCAGTTGCGCACGACCTGCTTATCGAAGCTCGTGGTGCGTTCGCCCGTCTCGTACAGTGCCGCATCCCAGTATCTGCTGCTATCGGGAGTCAGCACTTCATCGGCGAGCGTGACGGTGCCGCTGTCGTCTCGGCCGAACTCGAATTTGGTGTCGGCGAGAATCAAACCTGTGCCCTCGGCGATGCGCGAGGCGGTCGCAAACACCGCGAGCGAAGCGTCGCGCAACGCGGTCGCCGCCTCGGCGCCGACGAGCTCGATAGTGCGCTCGAAGGTGATGTTTTCGTCGTGCTCACCCATCGGAGCCTTGAAGGCTGGTGTGTAGATCGGGTGCGGCAGGCGGTCGCCGTCAACGAGCCCGGCGGGCAGCGCCACGCCGCACACCGACTGCGTGGCCTGATACTCAAGCCAACCGCTGCCAGAGAGGTACCCGCGCACGACACACTCGATCGGGAACATGTCGAGACTCGTGGCCAGGGTCGCGTTGCTCGGCAGGTCTGCGGGCTGCGGTTGCACGAGGTGGTTCGGCACGTCGAGCCGGCTAAGCCACCAGAGGGTGAGCTGGGTGAGCAACTCGCCCTTGCCAGGGATCCCCGGCTCGAGCACGTGATCGAACGCACTGACCCGGTCGCTCGCGACCATGAGCACCTGGTTGGGATGATCGGGCGCGGTGTAGAGGTCACGTACTTTTCCGGAGTACGTGTGGCTCCATCCGTCGAGCGTTCGTGCGTCAGTCACGAGACCAGTCTTTCGCATCCACTCGGGCCCCTGTGCAGTTCTGTAGGAGAAAGGGGCCGAAGGGGCGCCAAAATTCTTACCAAGGCGCCCCTGAGCGCAAAACCCCTATCGAAGCTCGCTGAACGGCGGCTATTCGACGCGCTTCGCGATGTCGGAGCGGTAGTGGCTACCCTCGAGCTCGATGTGGCCGAGCGCCTCGTAGGCTCTGGCGCGGGCTTCGGCGAAGCTCGGCGCGGTGGCGACCACGCTCAGCACACGCCCCCCGGTCGCGATAAACTGGCCGCCAGATTTCGCGGTCGCGGCGTGCGTGATGGTCACGCCCTCTACTGCAGCGGCGAGCTCGAGCCCACGGATCGGCCGGCCCGTGATCGGCGCTTCAGGATAGCCCTCGCTCGCGAGTACGACCGTCACGGCCACGTCATCCGAGAAGTCTGGATTCGGCCGCGCGCCGAGTGCACCCGTTGCGGCCGCGAGCAGAAGTTCGCTCAATGGTGTGCGCAGACGTGGCAAAACGACCTGGGTCTCTGGGTCGCCGAAGCGCGCGTTGAACTCGATCACTCGAATGCCGGCGGATGTGACGATCAGCCCGCAATACAACAACCCAATAAACGGCGTGCCCTCGCTCGCGAGCTGCCGAACTGTCGGCAGTGCAACGGTCTTCGTCACCTCAGCGACGAAGTCGGCGGGCAACCACGGAAGCGGGGAGTACGCGCCCATGCCGCCCGTGTTCGGGCCCTCGTCGTTGTCGTAGGCCCGCTTGTAGTCTTGCGCCGGCTCAAGTGGCAGCACGGTTTCGCCGTCGCTGAGAAAGAACAGCGATACCTCTTGGCCCTCGAGAAACTCTTCGACGAGAACGCCGCCGTACTGCAGCCAGTACTCGGCGTGCGCGGTCGCCGCCGCAGCGTCGTCGGTGACGAGCACGCCTTTGCCAGCGGCAAGGCCGTCGGCCTTGATCACGAAGGGAGCGCCGTACTCGCTCATTGCCGTCTCGACCTCAAGGAGGTTCTCGGCTCGAGTGGCGCGCCCGGTCGGCACGTTGGCCGCCCCCATGATGCGCTTCGCGAACGCCTTGCTTCCTTCGAGCTGAGCTGCCTGCTTTCCCGGACCAAAGACGGGGATGCGCCGGCGGCGGGAGTGGTCGGCAACACCCGCGATAAGCGGCGCCTCCGGCCCGACGACGATGAGCTGGATTCCGTTGTCGGCCGCGTACTGGGCAACGACCGCGCCGTTGCTCGGGTCAAGGCTGACAGTTTCGACGACCGTGGCGATGCCCGCGTTGCCGGGCGCCGCAATGATCTCGTGCTTCGCCTCCTCGCTCAGCAGAGAGGTGATGATGGCGTGTTCACGCGCACCGGAGCCGAGGACGAGGATTCGCACGCCCCAAGGTTACCGGGCGAGCTTCGCGGCGCGGTGACTCGAGATTGCTTCAACGGCGAGAACCGCGGTGAGCACGAGAAAGAACGACAGCCAGATGGCGCGTTCGAGTGCGCTCGAGGTGCTCGCTTCTTTCTCCCGCTAGCGTTTCGGTATGGTTCGAACTCGAATCGCGGATGAGTTGG
>JANONY010000354.1:0-6385 GCA_031421055.1 Actinomycetes bacterium
ACGATGATCGCGATAACGCCACCACCACCACCAACCCCGATCGCGGTGTTGCGCCCGCGGCGCGTAACTTTGCCCGAGCTGATATCGGCGTTGTCGTTAAACGTCATGGAGCAACGCTACCGGTCGGGGCTGAGTGCGCAATGAGCGTTCGCTGCGATCACGCGGGCACGCCAGACACCACCTCAAGCAGCGCCGCGCCGTACTGTTCGAGCTTCTTCTCACCGATACCGCTGATCGTGCCGAGGTCGGCGGTCGATGCAGGTTTCGAGATTGCGATTCCACGCAGGGTTGCGTCCCCAAAGACAATGTAGGCGGGCACTCCTTGCTCGCGCGCTTCGCCCGCGCGCCAGGCGCGGAGTCGCTCGAAGAGGTCTGCCGACTCTTCTGGCAGATCAAGGGCAACTTTCGACTTCTTGACTTTCGCGACGCGCTCTGGCTCTTTGCGCAGGCTGACCGTGCGGACTCCGCTGAGCACTTGGCCGCTCTCTTCAGTTGTGACGAGTGTTCCGTAGCCGTCGGCGCTCGTGGCCAGCAGGCCGCGAGCGAGCAACTGCCGCACGACTCCCCTCCACTCTTGCTCGCTCAGGTCGGTGCCTAGCCCCCACGTGCTCAGGCTCTCGTGGCCGTACTGCGTCGTCCGCGGCGTCGTGTGTCCAAGCAGAATGTCGATGAGGTGACCAGCACCAAAGCGCTGGTTGCGCTCGCGCTGCAACCGAACGATGGTCGACAGCAACTTCTGCGCAGGGATCGTTCCATCCACGCTCTCTGGCGGGGAAAGGCACGTGTCGCAGTTGCCACAAGCGGTCGACTGCTGGCCGAAGTAGGCGAGCAACTGCACCCGGCGGCATTCGATCGTTTCGCACAGGGCGAGCATGGCGTCGAGATGGGTGCCGAGGCGGCGGCGGTGAGCGTCGTCGCCTTCTGACTGATCGATCATGCGGCGCTGCTGCACCACATCCTGAAGGCCGTAGGCGAGCCATGCCGTTGAGGGTAACCCGTCGCGGCCAGCGCGGCCGGTCTCTTGGTAGTAGCCCTCGACGCTCTTCGGCAGGTCGAGGTGGGCGACGAAGCGCACGTCTGGCTTGTCGATGCCCATGCCGAACGCGATGGTGGCGACCATCACCACGCCGTCTTCCCGAAGAAAGCGACTCTGGTTGGCCGAGCGCACCCGCGCGTCGAGGCCGGCGTGATAGGGCAGGGCCGTGATGCCCTGCTGCTGCAAAAACTCCGCAGTCTTCTCGACGGATGCGCGCGAGAGGCAGTACACAATGCCTGCGTCGCCCGGGTGCTCCGTGCGCAGAAGCGTGAGCAACTGTTGCAGCGGCTGTGCCTTCGGCTCGATGCGGTACTGAATGTTCGGCCGGTCAAAGCTCGCGACGAAGTGTTTGGCCCCGCCGAGGTCGAGGCGCTTGGTGATCTCTTTGTGCGTGACCTCGGTCGCGGTCGCGGTCAGCGCGATGCGCGGAACATTCGGCCACCGCTCGTGCAGCACCGACAGGCGAAGGTAGTCGGGCCGAAAGTCGTGGCCCCACTGTGAAACACAGTGTGCCTCGTCGATGGCGAAGAGAGCGATGCTGCCGCGATCGAGCAGCTCTGCCGTGCTCGGCACGCCGAGGCGCTCAGGGGCGAGGTAGAGCAGGTCGAGCTCGCCGGCGACGAAGGCCGCTTCGACCCTGTTTCTCTCAGCACCGTTCTGCGTCGAATTGAGGAAGGCGGCCCGAACTCCGACCGCGGTGAGCGCGTCGACCTGGTCTTGCATCAAGGCGATCAGCGGCGAGATAACCACGCCGGTGCCCCCGCGAACGAGCGCCGGGATCTGGTAGCAGAGCGACTTGCCGCCACCGGTTGGCATGAGCACGAGTGCGTCACCGCCCGCGACCACCTGATCGATGATCGCGGCTTGCTCGCCGCGAAACGTGTCGTACCCGAAGACACGGTGCAGCACGTCGGCGGGGGCGGAAGTCATCCCGTGATTGTATTCGCCGCCGCCGACGTGTGCCGCGCTACAGCACTAGCAGTACGTCGGGACCGCTGCGCGAAAGCTCTAGCTGACCGGTTCCTTCAAACCGCGCAGCGATGAGGTGGACGCCGCGCGACAGCCCGCCGAGCGTCACTGTCGCGGTTCCGTCGGCGCCCAACTGAACCGTCTGGATTTGGTTCGCGCCATCGAAGATGGTGACGGTTCCGGTTGGGGTGACGCCCGCATCCGCCACGACCGTCACGGTGTACTGCGCTGTTCTCGGCCCAACTAACAGGTTTCGGTCGAGATCACCAGAGGTCCGGGTGGCCAGCGTCGGCACCGACTTGCCGGCGCTCACCGCTGTGCCGTCGGCGTAGCCATCGGCACTCGCCGTCACGGTCACTGTCAACACGGTTCCCGCGTCGGCTGCCACCACGACGTACTTATCGGCGATTGCACCATCGATCGCCACACCATCGCGGTTCCACTGGTAGGTGAATCTCGGGTTCTCGACGCTCCACTCGCCATCTTTGACCTTCAGGGTCTTACCGACTTTCACCGAGCCGGTGATCTTCGGCGCCGTGACGACCGTCACCGGATCGAGTGGTGAGACCACAACAACCGGCACGTCAACGCTGGTACCGGTTTCGGGCACGCTGACCGTCAGCACGAGGGTGCCGTCTGGCGTGCCCCCGGGAATCGTGATGGTGACGACGGCGCGACCGACTTCATCCCTCGTGTCGACGATTGTCGGGTCTATTGCCGCAGAGCCAAGTACCGTGCCGCCGGCACTCACGACCGCGGTGCCCGCGTTGGGCTCACCGTTGCTGAACAGCAGTGACGAGAGCGTCAGCGTCAGCGAGTCGCCGGGACTGTAGCCATCGGCATCCGGGGCGCTGAGGTTCACGCCGACCGCGCGCTGTGCGTAGTCGGGGCTCGCCACCGGGTGTGCCTTGAAGTAGTCGACCATGCTCTGCAGGTCGGCTTTGCCAGAGTCGGCGGGATTGGCGCCCTGCCTGAGGGCGGTGAAGTTGTCGCCGCCCGAGGCAAGGAACGAATTGACCGTGACGGCGTAGATCGTGGCCGGGTTGACCAGCGCGCCGTTGACGTACATCGCATCGATGTGGTCGCCCGCCGCAGCGGCCGGATCATAGGTGTACTCGAGCGAAGCCGACACGCCCAGCTTGAGGAACGGACGGGAAGCCCCGGTCGGCTGCCACTGCTGCTCGAGCACCTGCTTGAGCTGTGCCCCGGTGAGCTCCATCGTCACCAAAGTGTTTGCGAACGGCTGAACTGCCGCGGCCTCCGCATAGGTGACATTGCCGTCAGGGTCGCCGGCTCCGCTCGACGGGTACGAGAGGTTCGCACGCAATCCGCCCGGGTTCATCAGGGCAATCTCGGCGCCCGCATCCTGCGTAGCCCACAGCTGAACGTCGGCGACGAAGTTGCCGAGCGTCGACTCTCCGCCACGGTTTTCTGAGCCGAGCGCGGTCTGTCGTGCCCGGTTGAAGGATGCGGTGATGTCGCCAACCTTCACCTTGCCCAGCTGGGCGGCCACCGCAACAGCGTCGGCCACGATTGCGGCGACCGCTGCGTCTGGCGCGAAGGCTCCCGCGAGCGGCAGCACCTCGGCCGAGATGGAGAGCAGTTCGCCGGTTTCTGGATCCACCGAGAGCGAGGTGTGGCTGTACTTCTCACCGTACTGGCCAGACGAGATGACCGGGCGAACACGGTCGGTGCCCGCGATCGGAATCTCGTGATCGTAGGCGAGGTGGGTGTGACCCGAGATGATCGCGTCAATGTTGGCGTTCGCCCCGTTTACCACCTGACCGAATCTCGAGCCGTCGGTTGCACTCGCGATGTTGGTCGTGCTCGCGCCCTCGTGAATGAGAAGCACAATGACATCGGCCTCACCGTTAGCGAGGTTGCCATCGCTCAGGTCGTTTGCGACCGCGTTGATCTCTGGCACTACCGGGCGAACCTCGAGGCTAGCGATGCCGGCCGGACTGACCAGACTCGGCAGTTCTTCGGTCATCGCGCCGATGAAGCCGACCGTGACGTCGCCGAAGTTCTGCAGATAGTAAGCGTCGTATGCTCGCTCACCGCTCGTCCGGTCATACAAGTTGGCCGAGAGGTAGTCCCAGTTCGCAGCGGGAATGATGCGGTTGTCGACGTCGTCGCGACCCTGATCAAACTCGTGGTTGCCGAAGGCACTCGCGTCGAGACCCATCGCGTTGAACGCGTCGATCGTTGGCTCGTCGTTCTGGATGAACGAGGTGAAGGTCGACGCACCGATCAGGTCGCCCGCACCGACGAACACAGTGTTGGGGTTCGCCGCGCGGTAGCTGTTGATCATGCCGGCGAGCACCGCGGCGCCGGCGATCGGCGGAGCCGCCTCGAGGCGCCCGTGGAAATCGTTGATCGACAGCAGGTCGACGTCGACCGGCACAGGGGCGGAGCTGAGGCCGACCTTCACCGGGTCGTGGTCGCTCGAACGGAAGGGCGTGCCAGCCTCGGTGGCCCCGAACGCGTAACCGCGGTCAGACCACTCCGGCGAGTTGATCGTCCACACGTCGGTGCCGGTCACGCTCGCGGCCAGCGCTGGAGACGCGAAGGCGTGGTCGAGCGAGCCCAGTTCGCCGTCGAAGGTGTACGTGTACTCGTCGGTGTTGTTTGGCACGAGGTCGACGAAGCCGGCGCCGGTGATCACCTGGGCCGGGTCTTCTTCGTGATAGGCGTTGAAGTCGCCGAGAAGCATGACGTTCTCGCCCTTATCGGGGTTGGCCACGATGCCGTCAACGAAGGTCATCAGGCGGTTGGCCTGTTCGACTCGCTCGGCATTGAAGAAGCCCTGCAGGTCGCTCGGCTCTGGAGCTGTGCTGCCCGAGGGCCGGCTCTTGGACTTGAAGTGGTTGGCGACGACCGTGACGATTTTGCCGTCGAGATCGAAGGTCTGGGCGATCGGCTCACGAGCGATGTCCCACACGGTCTCATCGGTATCCGCAAAGCTGACACCGATCGGGGTGGCCGTCGCTGGCTTGTAAATGATCGCATTCATGATGACGTCGGTGGTCGCAGGGTCAAGCAGCACGGCAGGCGTTGGCACGTAGGCCCACGTGCCAGGGGCACTCGCTGCATTGAGCGCGTTGACCAGATTGCCGAGTGCCTCGTCTGGGGCCTCGCCGAGCTTCACAGAGTTTTCGATCTCCATGAGCGCAACCACGTCGGTGTCGAGCGCGTTGATCGCGGCGACAATTTTGGACTGCTGAATCTCGAAGCGCGCCTGATCGACGGCGCCGCGAGCGAGACCGCCGAAGGTCGTGAAGTAGTTGAAGACGTTGAAAGCGCCGACCGAAACATCGCCGCCGACGGCCACCGGTGCAGACGTGCGCGGGTTGAGGCTCTGCCACGTCGGCTCAAAGGCCGCGAAGGATGCCGGCGAGCTGTCGCTCAGCGGACGTTGCGGCTGAAGCCGCCAGTCGTCAAACCCCCAGCCGAGGATCATGCCTGCCGCTGGCCCCATGAAACGATCGCCATTACGCACCACCGTCGCGGTGTCGAAGTAGGGCTGGTTGCCCGGGTGAGCCGCATTGCTGACCTGGATGCTGTACCCGTCATCGATGAACAGCCGGTTCGCGCGGTTGGCGACGGCGATCGCGGTGGCTGCCACTCCGGCATCCGTTGTTTCCGTCGCCTTCACCGCGAGCGCATTCACGTTGAGCCACAGCGAGCCGAAGTTGAACAGCTGGTGACTCGAGCTGAGGTAGGCGTTTTCTGGATTGACGAGCATGCCTTCGTAGGGCTCGCGGGCGGCTCCGACGGCGGTGCTCGGCAGCACCGTTGGCTCGGGCATACCGACCGCGGCCTGCACCAGCTCGAAGTTCGCGGCGCTCGTCGCGGTGATTTGGGTCTGCAAGAAGTTCTCGCCGGCGGTTCCGGTGACGCGCACGAGGTCGCCGAGGGCAACGGCCGGGTCGGCGGACGACGCGAAGACGAAGATGCCGTCAGAGCGGCCAGGGGTCGCGTCGCTGGCGCCGCCGGATCCGGCGGTCTGCAGGTAGAAGCCGCGGTATCCACTCGCGGTCGATGCGCGGTAGTCGCCGGTAATCACGCCCTCGACGGTCACCACCTGACCCGCGAGAGGAGTGGTCGCTGCGTCACCCTGGACGTCAGCGATCTGGTGAGTCACATCGACGGCGTATGCCGCCGGAGCGGTGAGGGCCGAGAGGCCGAGGGCGAATATTGCTGCGGTGGCGATTACTGGCGCGCGGTAGTGCATGACTCGTTGAACTCCTTAGTGGGCAGAGCAGAGGATCTCGTCTACCCCCTGATGGGGGGTCTCACTCACCTTAGGCGCATGGGCGGGCGATGTCGAGAGCGACCTAGTTCAGCTTCACATGCAGTTCGTCGGCCCCGACTTCACGG
>JANONY010000355.1:0-2018 GCA_031421055.1 Actinomycetes bacterium
CCTGCATTTGGCAGGGGTGAAGCGCCGCACGGGTTTCGGCGGCAGACTTGCACGGTGATCATTCTTGCGGCGACGCCGATCGGCAATCTCGGTGACGCATCCCGCAGGCTCATCGAGGCGCTCGGCAACGCCTCGGTGATCGCGGCGGAAGACACGCGAACCGCGATGCACCTGATGACTGCGCTCGGCGTCGAGAACCGGCCGCGGCTGGTGCCGCTGCACGAGCACAACGAGCTCGCCAAGGCGGCAGAGATTGTCGAGCTCGCGCGCGACGGCGACGTACTAGTGCTGTCGGATGCAGGCATGCCCGCAATCAGCGATCCAGGCTTCGTTCTGGTGCAGGCAGCAATCGCGGCGGGCGTGACGGTCACGGCTCTTCCAGGGCCGAGTGCTGTGCTCACCGCCCTCGCCGTCAGCGGCCTGCCGACCGACCGCTTCACGTTCGAGGGCTTCGTGCCGCGCAAGGGCCGGGTCGCCTACTTCACGGCGCTCGCGCGTGAGCCACGCACCATGATCTTCTTCGAGAGTCCGCACCGGCTCGGCGATGCGCTGCGCGATCTCGCGGCTGGCATGCAACCCGACCGCCGCGTGGTCGTGTGCCGAGAACTGACGAAACTGTACGAAGAGGTGAAGCGAGGCACAGCATCCGAGCTCGCCGCGTACTTCGCCGAGGGTGTGCGCGGCGAGATCGTTCTGCTCGTCGAGGGAGCCGCGCCGGCGACGGCTTCGCTGCCCGCAGGCATCGAGCAGGTGCAGGCGCTCGTCGCCGCGGGGGCGCGGCTGCGCGATGCCTCAGCTGAGGTTGCCGATGCGACGGGGCTCTCGCGGCGTGAGTTGTATGAGGGTGCGCTGGCCGCTGCCCGGCCGCCGTCGGCGCTTCAGTAGGACTTTCGCGGTTGCCCGGCCCGCGATCTTCCTACTCAAGCGCTCACGGGACCGAAACTCCTATTCAGGCGCGGTAGACGCGCCAGCCCTCGCCAACACCCGCCGGCACCCCAATAGGAAAACCCGCGGATCGGGCTGCCGAAGTTCCTACCGAACCGCCGGGCAGGCGGAAAGTCCTATCGAGGTGCCAGGCCGCTAGTTCGGGAGGAGTTGGACCTCGTACGCGGCGAAGGCCGAATCTGCGGTTGCCAGCGCGAGGTTCTCAACTTGTGCTTGCGCGATGAGAAGCCGGTCGAACGGGTCCGCGTGGTGCGGCGGCAAGTCGCGTAACTGTTGCGAGTGGGAAGCCGCTAGCGGGAGGGTTGCGATGCCCGCCTCGTCGAGAAGAGTGAGCAACTCGCGTGGCACCCCGAGCTTCCCGAGGGCCTTCTTGATTTCAATCTCGGCGACCGTGATCGAGGAGACGAACACCTCGTTCGCACCGTCAACTATGGCCGCGCGGAGCGCTGCACCCAGCTTCGCGTCATCGTCCAACCACCACAACAGGATGTGGGTGTCGAGAAGCAGCCTCACTCGCCATACCAGTCGCGGGCGTCCTGCTCCGTGAATTCGTCGAAGTCGTCGGATATGGTGATGCGCCCTTTCCACAGCCCAGGCACACGATCGGGCCGCTTGGTTTCCAGGGGAGCCAGCCGCGCGACGGGCCTGCCGTTGCGGGCAATCACGATCTCTTCTCCTTGCTCAACCCGGTTGAGCAACTGCGAAAGCTGGGTCTTGGCGTCGTAGACGTTTACGGTGTCACTCATGCATCCAGATTAGATAGTCTGGTCAGACTTGGTCAACCGTTGAGTCGTGCGAGCTGCTCCACCGAAAGCACCACTTCAGCAGCGCGCGCTGAGTCCTCAATGCTCGCCGGGCGCGAGGCCCCCGGAATCGGGATCACCGTGTCGCCGAGTGACAGCTCCCACGCGAGTGCCACCTGCTGCGGGCTCACGCCGAGCTCGGCACCCACGGAAGCGAACGCGGAGGAATCGAACACGTCGGATCCGCGACCGATGCCGCCGAGGGGGCTCCAGGGCAGGAACGCCATGCCGTTCGCGACGGTGTACTCCAGCTCCGGAAGCGAAGAGCGG
>JANONY010000356.1:0-1932 GCA_031421055.1 Actinomycetes bacterium
GGTGGCGAGCCCTCGAGGACGAACTCGAGCGCCGCGGCATTGACGCCCCCGACCCCTGGGCGTCGGTGGGTGTTTCGTCGGAACATTCCGTGCTCACGCCAGATCAGCGCGCCTTTCTCGAGCAGGTCACGAGTGCGCCGGTACACGGACTCGAAGCCGGGTTCGATGACGACTCAACCTGATTCAGGGTATCCACCCGGTTCACAGACCCAGGGCGATGACCTACCGTGCAGGGAGTGAGCAGCATCGGCGTTCGCCCTCGACTGGGAGTCGACTTCGGCACAATGGTGACCGTCGCCGTCCAGGCCCCCGAGTCTGGCGCGACCAGCGAGATTCCCTCAGCCGTGGCGCTCGGAGATGACGGCTTCGTCGTGGGTGCGCACGCCGAACAGGTGCTCGCCGCCCAGCCGGCTCGTGGAGCACGCCAACTCAAGCGGCGATTCGGTGACACCACCCCCATTGTCCTCGATGGTGAGGCGATCCAGCCCGACGCATTGGTCGGCGCGCTGCTTCGGGCGGTCGTCGCCGCCTCAGGCATCGCCGCCTCGACCGCAACGTTGGCGCTCACCCATCCGGCCTCGTGGGGCGGATACAAGCTCGAGTTGCTGCGAACGATCGGCACGTCGCTCGCCTTCGTTGACTTCGAGCTGATCGGCGAGCCGGTTGCCGCCGCCCGCCGTTACGCTTCGGCAGCGCGAATCTCGACTGGCGACAACGTCGCGGTCTACGACCTCGGTGGCACGTTCGACGCCGCCATCGTGTCACTCTCCGAATCCGGACCCTCGCTGGTCGGTACGCCTCAATCGCTCGAGCGTTGCGGTGGCGCAGAGATCGACCAACTGGTGTTCAAGCACGTGGCGATCGCGCTCGGTGGAGCGTTGGAGCAGCTCGATCGCAACGACGACGAAGTGCGCCACGCGGTTGCCGTGCTCCGGTCTGCCTGCACAGCAGCCAAGCACGAATTGTCGACCAAGAGTGACGCTTCCGTCAGCGTCGTCATGCCTGGGCTGGACACCTCGGTGCGCGTGACGCGCGACGAGTTCGAGACGGCGTTGCGCCCGTACATCACCGAAACGTTGCAGACCCTCGATCGGGCGATTGCGGCCGCTGGCATGACCCCAGGCGATCTCGCCGGAGTCATTCTGTCGGGGGGCGGATCGCGTATTCCCCTCGTTGCCGAAATGGTCGCCGGGCACCTCGGGCGACCAGTGCTCAACGACTTCGACTCGAAACTGGTCGTCGCCGCCGGCGCGGCCGAAACGATCGCTGCCCCATCATCCCAACCTTTCAAATCCATCGCCGACACAGCCTCGGCTTCGCCCAGGGAGACCATCATGAGTGACCAAACGACCCCTCCGGCCGGTTCAGCTCCAGCCGCCCCTGCGCGCGGTCGGTCGACTCCGCCGCCGCCACCAGCTACCAAGAAGAAGGGCCCGTCGAAGGCCGGCAAGCTCGCCGCCGGTGCCGCTGTGGCGGCCGCCGCAGTCGCCGCGGGCGTGGTGTACGGCGACGATCTCGTCGACGCAGCCGACAGCGACGATGAGGGAACGGGTGACGCACGAATCCAGACCGCCGACCGACTTGAGAGAGAGTCGATGGACGACGACAGCATGGATGCGTTCGACGCCGCCGAGCCGAGCGCTGCCGGAGCCGTTACCGAGCCGGTCGCCGGCCCGCTCGGCACCCCGCTCGTCGAAGCCGCTGCGGCTCAGGTCGCGCCCCGAGAGGCGCCGCCGCGGCACGCACATCGAGCCGAAGCCGAGTCGGCACAAGGCGGCGGCGATGCTGTTCATTCACAGGCGGCTGGTGCTGCGGGTGTACGCCGTCCGGCTCCCGCTCAGACGGCTGGAGCTGAAGAGCCGTCAGCGACACCTGCCTCGGCCACATCGCAACCCGTCGCGCCAGCGGCGCAGCCAACGCCCCCTTCGGTCG
>JANONY010000357.1:0-2800 GCA_031421055.1 Actinomycetes bacterium
CCCACGCAGCGGGCGCGTGCTCTCGGGCAGTTCGACGTCGGCGCCGAGGGCTCTGGCATGCACCGCGACAATCGCGGCACGAACTGAGGCTGGTGTCACGCCAATGGCTGCCGTCGAGTCGTCGAGGCCAGCGGCCGCGAGCAGTAAGTGTTCAGCGCCCGCTTGTTCGTCGCCGAGAGCGGCGGCTTCCTTTTCTGCGCTGGTCAGGAGTGCGGCGATAGTCGCCACAGAGGTGTGTCGCTTCATGGTGTCTTTCTAGGTGAGGGGTGTACGGCGGGTTGGAGACAGTCGTTTGTGCGCGGCTTGCGCGCTCATGCCGAGCGCTTCGCCAATCTGTGCCCAGGTCCAGCTGTTGGCTAGGGCGTAGTCGACTGTTGAGCGTTCGAGGGACGCGGCGAGTCGTCGGAGGCTGACGACGGCTGCGAAGGCAGCATCCGGTTTGTCTGGCGTTGGAATTTCGATCACGAGATCAACTTATGTTGATAGGTGGGAAGTGTCAACTTAGGTTGATGACTCTCAGCCGGGTTTTGTATGCTCGAACCATGCAGCTCATCCTCATTCCCGGATTCTGGCTCGATGGGGCCTCGTGGGGCGAGGTTGCAGCGCCCCTGCGCGACGCCGGCCACACCGTGCACGCACTGACCCTTCCGGGGCTAGAGAGCCACGAGGCTGACCGCGCGGCCATTGGCCTCAGGGATCACATCGACGCAGTCATCGCGGTCGTCGACTCCCTGCCACCCGGCGTCGTGCTCGTTGGCCACAGTGGTGGCGGAGCGATCGCCCATGCCGTCGTAGACGCTCGCCCCGGAGCGATTGCGCGGGTGGTCTACGTTGACAGCGGCCCGCTCGGTCACGGCGGCGTGATCAACGACGAGCTACCAGTGGTCAACGGCGAGGTGCCGTTGCCCGATTGGTCGTTTTTCGAGCCTGAAGACCTCGTCGACCTCACCGATGAACTGCGCGAGAGATTTCGCCGCATCGCGATACCGCAGCCGGCCAAGGTCACGAGCGATAAGCAGGTGTTGAGCGATGAGCGCCGGTTCGATGTTCCGGTAACCGTCATCTGCTGCGAGATGAGCACAGGAATGATGGCCGATTGGATCGAACAAGGGCACCCATACGTCGCAGAGCTCGCCAGCATCCACGGCTACACCCTCGTCGACCTGCCGACCGGGCACTGGCCACAGTTCACCAAACCGCGCGAGCTCGCGGCGGCGATTGCCGCGGCACTCATCTAACTGGCTCTCGAGAAAGGCTAGTCGCCGTTGATCACGCCACTCCAGATCGCGCCGAGTTCATCGGCGACGCCGAAGCGGTTGGCCAGATGACCGTTGCACGAGACCACGATGGCGGTTTCGCGGTCGGCCGAGACCCGAAACGTCGTGATGTGCCCGCCGAACCCGCCGTCGTGCCTGAGCGATCCATCACTCTCGACATTGGGGCTGAGCTGCATCGCCAGCCCGAGTGCAGAGAAAATGCGATTCTCGAGGAATTCGGTCGCCAAGGTGCTCGCGGATTCCGGACTGACCGTGACCGGCTTCGCCCGGTTCAAGGTCGGCGCCTAACAAGTCGCTGTCAGGCCCGACGCCCGAGACGGGCGTCGGCGCTGGCGTCGCGAGGGCGGCCAGAAATGGCCGCCCCTTCATAGCTCCGGCGCGCGAACTGTCCGGTCGCGAACAGTACGGCAATGAGCACAACCGGCACGATCCAGCCGGTCCAGCCGAGCAGGGTTGCCTGCGTCGTGTCAAACGGCGAGCTGGCGCTCGAAAAAAGCACAGAGAATCCAATGGATGCGTTGACCGATCCGTGAGCGACGGCCGCCGGCCAGACAGAGCCAGACCGTAGTCGCAGCCAGCCGAACACGGCGCCGAGAACGATGCACAAGCCGATCATCGTGAGCATGCCAAGCCATCCAGGCACACCCGGATAGTTGTGGCCGAGCAAGATCACGGGCGCGTGCCACGCTCCCCAGATGACCCCGGAGGCGATGATCGCGGGAACAGTACCGAGTGGTAGAAGCTTCGGCAGCAGCCAGCCGCGCCACCCGATCTCTTCACCGAGTGCCGGGATTGTGTTCAGAAGCCCCCCGAAAAACACGGCAATGAACTGCACGGCGACAATGACGCCGATCGGCGCCGGTAGCGAGGTGACCCCAGCCGTGGCGAGTTGAGCCCGCGCAGCCTCGGCGAACCCAGAGAATTCGACGAGGTCGGCCCGGTACACGCCAAGCAGCGAGCCGACAACGAGGGCGATAAGACTGAGTGCGATCGGAACGAGGAGGCCGAGGGCAAGGAACCCGATAAATCGCCGCCGCGGTCCGAGCGGTCGCAGCCCGAGCGCCTGTGCCTTGTCGGCCGGGCGCTCTACGAGGAACACCACGATGAGCACCGCGATGGTTGGCGTCGCCATCATTGCGATTGCAACGACCAAGAACAGCGGGCTCGCGAGGCCGTCGCCGAACCAGAGTGGAAGTGCAACGAGCCAGGCGAGCCCGAAGGCGATAAGCAGAAACAGCGCGATGGGGCGAGTGGTCTTTTTCATGCTGCTCACCATATTGCGATAGTTGTTCTATTGCAACTAGAACATAATCTAGTCGCCGCTCAGCTGCTCATCGACCCAGATTGACCACAGGCCGTCGACCACGCCGAAGCGGTCGGAGAGGTGGCCGTTGCACATCACCACGACGGTGGTCTCCCGGTCTGCAGAGATTTGGATCGTGCTGATGAAGCCGCCGAGGCGTCCGTCGTGGCGAAGGGAGCCATCCGCATTGATGTTTATGCCGCTGGCGTAGAAGCGACCC
>JANONY010000358.1:0-3483 GCA_031421055.1 Actinomycetes bacterium
GGAATTGCCATCGATGACTTTGACGAGTCGGTGCGCCCCCAAGACGATCTCTTTCTCCACGTCAACGGTGCGTGGATCGCGCGCACCGAGATTCCCAGCGACAAGGCGCGTTACGGCTCGTTCTATCTCCTGGCCGAGGAGGCAGAGAAGGCGGTGCGCGAGATTATCGTTGAAGCGCAGACTGCCGATCCAGGCACGCAAGAGCGCAAACTCGGTGACCTGTACGCCAGCTTTCTCGACGAATCACGCGCGGACGAGCTCGGCGCGAGTCCGCTCAAACCGTTGCTCGATCAGGTAGACGGAGTCGCAACGCTTGACTCGTTTCTCACAACTCTCGGCCTGCTTGAGCGCCAAGGTGTGGCGGGGTTTGTGCAGCTCTTCGTCGACAACGACCCGGGCGCCCCCGAGCGCTACCTCGTCTTCATAGAACAAGCCGGCCTTGGTCTGCCAGACGAGTCGTACTATCGCGAAGAGAAATTCGCCGACACTCGCACCGCGTACCGGGGCTTTGTCGAACGCATGCTGACCCTTGCCGGACTCGACGACGCAGCAGAGCGCGCCTCGCGCATCATGGCCCTCGAGACCGATCTCGCGGCGATGCACTGGGACAACGTGCGCACTCGCGACAGCGAAGCGACGTACAACCCGATGCCGTGGCACGCCGCCAACGCTCTCGTACCAGAGGTCGATCTCGACGTGTGGCTTGAGGCGCTCGGGGTTCCGGAGAACTCGTTTGACGAGGTCGTGGTTCGCCAGCCGAGCTTCTTGGCCGGGCTTGAGCACCTGTTGACGGCGGAGCGTCTCGAGGCGTGGGGTGATTGGCTTCGGTGGCAGGTGATCCGCTCGAATGCTGCGTACCTCAGCCACGACTTCGTCGACGAAAATTTCGGTTTCTACGGCAAGACCCTCACCGGCACACCAGAACTGCGCGCCCGATGGAAGCGCGCGGTCTCGCTTGTTGAAGGCTCCCTCGGCGAGGCGATCGGCCGAATCTATGTTGAGCGTCACTTCAGCGAAACGGCCAAACAGAGCATGGATGTGCTCGTCGTCAACTTGGTCGAGGCCTACCGGCAGAGCATCACCAATCTCGTCTGGATGGGTGAGGAGACGCGAGCGAAGGCCCTAGAAAAGCTCGCCAAGTTCACGCCAAAGATCGGCTACCCCGTGAAGTGGCGCGACTACAGCTCCCTGGAAATCTCGGCGGACGACCTCCTCGGCAATGTGCGGGCGACTAGTGAGTTCGAGTTCCAGCGCGAGCTGGGAAAAATCGGCAAGCCGATTGACCGCGACGAGTGGTTCATGACTCCACAGACGATCAACGCGTACTACAACCCTGGGTTCAATGAAATTGTCTTTCCGGCAGCGATTTTGCAGCACCCGTTCTTCGACGAGAACCGCGACGCAGCAGCCAACTACGGTGCGATCGGAGCCGTCATCGGCCACGAGATCGGCCACGGATTCGACGACCAGGGCTCCAAGTACGACGGCGACGGTCGACTCACCGACTGGTGGACGGCAGAAGATAAGGCCGCGTTCGAGAGCCTCACGGCGAGCCTGATCGCGCAATACGACGCGCTCGCTCCGCACCAAGTACCCGACCACCACGTGAACGGCGCTCTGACCATCGGCGAGAACATCGGCGATCTCGGGGGCCTCAGCATCGCGTGGAAGGCGTACCTCATCTCGCTCGACGGCAGCGAGCCCCCAGTGATTGACGGGTTCACTGGCGCGCAACGCTTCTTCTTGTCGTGGGCACAGGCGTGGCAGATCAAGGCGCGCAACGAAGAGGTGATCCGACTGCTGGCAATTGACCCGCATTCACCCAACGAGTTCCGCTGCAACCAAATCGTGCGTAACATTGACGAGTTCTACACCACGTTTAATGTTTCACCCAGCGACGCCCTGTGGTTGGAGCCGAACGAACGGGTCACCATCTGGTGATCTGATGCCGCCGTCTGACTAACGAGGCCACCCGTGACTGAGCTAATCAATGCTAAAGAGAGGTCTCTGCGCGCGCGGTCGCGCGACTCAGGCAGGCACATTCACGAAGATCGCACGGGTGTTTTTACCGCAAGCTTCACAACCCTGGGCAAACTCGCTTACGAAGGCGCGCAAGTTTCGGCCAACATCGTCGACCTCTCTACGCAAGAGACCCTGCTCTCGATTGACGATCGCATCGTTCTTCCGACCGCGAGCATTGGCAAGATTCTCTTGCTCATCGAAATCTCTGCGCGACTCACCTCCCAAGATTTTTCTGGCTACGGCATTCTCGATAAGTCGATTCGCGACTCCGTCGGAGAGAGCGGCATTTGGCAGCACCTCCAAGCGCCCGCCCTACCCGTCGCCGACCTCGCCACTCTGGTCGGCGCGACGAGTGACGACCTCGCAACCAACCTCCTGCTGAAGCAGGTGGGTCTCGAAGCGGTGCGCGCGCGCACCGAGAGCCTTGGCATGACCCGCACCGCGCTTCTCGATGTCGTGCGCGACAACCGCGGGCCAGACGATGCGCCGCAATTGTCGGTCGGCTCGACGTCTGAACTATCGCGACTGTTTGGCCAGCTCGCACGCGGCGAAGTCATCGACCAGCCGACCAGTCAACGGGTTACCGGCTGGCTCTCGCTCAACTGCGATCTATCGATGGTGGCCAGCGCGTTCGGGCTCGACCCGCTCAGCCATCGCACGCCTGACCACTCGACATTGCTGATAAACAAGACCGGCTCAGGCGTCGGTGTTCGATCTGAGGCCGGGGCACTCAAGGGGCGTCGCGCGGCTGTCTCGTATGCGGTCTCGGTTCAGTTCGACGACGACAGTCTCGAACGTCGACTTCGCGTGCTTGAGGCCATGCGCTCGGTCGGCAGTGAAATTCTCGAGTACGTGCACTGACATCGCCCTCGTGTCGCGTCTGTACCCAAGCTAAGATTTTCCGCCGCCCCCGAAATTGGGGCGCGGTGACCCCCATAGAGGGGTGTAGAGTTTTGCTCGTCGGATGAGTCCCGAATCTCGTCCCTGTTTGTCGCGTCAAGAAGGTGATACCCGAATCCCCAGCTTCATCAGCATGTCCTGAAAGAGCCCGCCCCCGCGGAGTTTCGTTCTACAATTTCGAGTCCTGAGCTCTGCAATCGCGCATCGATACCCGATGTCAGTACGCGCGTCGTACCACCCACCCCCACTCACCTGTACCCGAACAGGATGTTTCACCATGAAAAAATTTCTTGCTGCGCTCACCGCAGCGGTTCTTGGCCTCGGCGTTGGCGCCGGCGCCATCACACTCCCGGCCTTCGCCACGTCACTTCCTTCTGATGCAACCGCGGTTGCTTCCCCCTATTTCGGATCGTCGGCGAACCCGCCAGCCTTCTGGCAGACGCTCCCCGGTGAAATCTGCACGAACTACGCAGAACCAAGCTCGCCATACACCCTGGTCGCACCGCCGGCTGGCTACGCATACTCGAAACTGATCATCAAGGCAGGCAGCCAGACCGGTGG
>JANONY010000359.1:0-1790 GCA_031421055.1 Actinomycetes bacterium
CGGGGCTGCTGGTCGCGACGGTGCTCGGCTTCGTGCTGTAGGAGCATCAGCTGTCTTCCCGCTTGGGCGCCGGTCGGTCATCCTTGGTCGGTTTGGGAGCGTAGTAGCCTCGCGCGCCACCGGTGTCGGAGCCGGCCTGCATGCCAGCGCCACGAGCAGACACAAAGGCCGCCGCATCCGTCAGGTCGATGCCGTCGGTCACAACGGTCGGCGGCTTCGTGTTCGAGCGACCTGCCTTCTGGAGGTTGCGGTCCGTCGGCATGCGGCGCTGGCGCGGGTCGAAAGCGTCGCGCAGTCCGTCTCCGATGAAGTTGATGCAGAGCGCGATCGTGATGATGAAGGCGCCCGGCCACCAGAACAGCCACGGGCGGGTGGAGAACGCGGCTTGATTCTCGCTGATGATCTTGCCAAGCGACGTGTCTGGCGCCTGCACCCCGTAACCAAGAAAGCTCAGCGCCGTCTCGATGAGGATTGCCGCCGCCATGAGCAGGGTGCTGTTGACGATAATGACACCGATGGCGTTCGGCAGGATGTGGCGGAAGATGATGCGGCTGTCGCGAGCACCGGCGACGCGCGCCGCATCGACAAACTCACGCTCACGCAAGCTGAGGAACTCGCCGCGCACGAGTCGCGCAAGCCCAGTCCACAACACGAGACCGAGGATGAGGGCGAGCACGAGTGCGCCCGCGATGCCGAACTTGCGGCCGAGCACCGCTCCGATGACGATCACCGGGATCGTGATGATCACGTCGGTGAAGCGCATCAGGATCGCGTCGGTCCAACCGCGGTAGTACCCGGCGATCGAGCCGATGGTGGTTCCGATCGCGGTGGCGATGAGCCCGACAATGACCATGATCGTCAACGACTGCTGCGTGCCGCGCATGACGACCGCGAAAATATCGCGCCCAACCTGATCCTGGCCGAAGGGATGATTGCCGATCGAGAACGGCCACAGGCTGAGGGTCGGCTTACCGGCATTCTCGATATCGACGGCGATGTTCCACGTGAACTGCCACCAGCCGCCGGGCTTCCAGTCGCCAATCTGCACGCCCACGGACGTGAAGGCGAGCAGGATGACGAAGCTGAGTACGAAGAGCGCGACAAGCGCGCCCTTGTGGTGAAAGAAGCGCCGACGAACGATTTGTGCCTGGCTCAGCCCGGCGACCTCGATGAGGCTGATCGAATTCTCCGCATCGGTGACCCCCGGATCCGCTCGGCCCGGCTCTGGCACTGGAATGTTGCTCACTACGACACCCTGATTCGTGGATCGAGACCTGCGTAGGCGAGGTCGGCGATGAGATTGAAGAGAATGGCGAGTCCGCCGGTCACGAGGAAAAAGGCCATGACCGGGTTCGGATCGGTGCGGTCGAGGCCGTTTTGGAAGAGCTGGCCCATGCCACTCCAGCCAAACACGCGCTCGGTGATGACCGCCCCACCGATCAGCGATCCGATGTCGAAGGCAACAATCGTCGCAATTGGGATAAGCGCATTGCGGAATGCGTGCCGAACCACCACGGTGCGCTCGGTGAGCCCCTTCGCGCGTGCCGTGCGGATGTAGTCCTGGTTCATCACCTCGAGCAGGCTCGCCCGCGAGTAGCGCGTGTACGTTGCGAACGACACGAGGATCAGAGCGAGCGTCGGCAGCAGGAGATGCGTAAACGTGTCGACGCCGTGTACCCACAGCGATCCCTCGAGGTTCGGAGTGAACGCACCGAACGTCGCGATCGGCCTGCCCTTGATCCGGCCGGAATTCGCGTACTGGCTCCACACGAGCATGAAGCGATCGATCG
>JANONY010000360.1:0-7289 GCA_031421055.1 Actinomycetes bacterium
CAAAGAGAAAACGCCACCTCGGCTGGTTGTGGGCGCTCATCAGCGTCCTGCTGGTCGGCGCTATCGGCGCTGGAGCGGTCTGGGTCTTGTACGAAGACAAGGTGCGAGAGATTTTCGGCTGGGAGCTGCCGATCGACTACGAGGGCACAGGCAACGGCACGGCCGTTGAGGTAGTGATCAAGTCGGGCGACATCGGCGAAGACATTGCGCGCACGCTCGCTGCTGCCGGCGTAACGATGACGTTTGATGCATTTTATGAGCTTCTGCTGAGTGCTGACCCTGCCCCGGAGTTCCAGCCGGGCACCTACGCATTGCAAGAGCAGATGAGCGCGGCATCGGCGCTGACCGCGCTGCAGGACCCTGAGAATCGCGTCGTCTCACGCGTGCTCATCAAAGAGGGAACTAAGCTTCCCGCGGCATTGCAAATGCTCGCCGACGGCACAGGGGTGAGCATCGACGACTTCACCACTGCCGCTGCCGACCTAACGAGTTTCGGCATTCCAGCGGAAGCACCGAGCCTTGAGGGGTACCTGTTTCCGGCGACCTACACTTTCGACCCTGGCTTGACGGCGCAGGAGATTCTGCAGACCCTAGTCAGTCGTTCTTTCGAATCGCTTGATGCACACGGGGTGGCTACCGCCGACCGTCACCGCGTGCTCACCATCGCATCGCTAGCGCAGAAGGAGGCGCGCGTTGAGGGCGACTTCTACAAGGTCTCGCGAGTCGTGCAGAACCGGCTTGACATTGGCATGAAGCTCGAGTTCGACTCGACGGCGCACTACGGGGCTGAGTCGCAGGGCTCGGTCTGGACGAGCGCGGAAGAACGCGCCGACGACAACCCGTACAACACCTACTTTCACACCGGGCTGCCGATCGGGCCGATTGGCGCGCCCGGCGAGACCGCGATTGATGCGGCCATGAATCCGGCCGAAGGTTCGTGGATCTTCTTCGTCGCGGTGAACCTGGCAACCGGCGAGACGGAGTTCAACGAAACACTCTCCGGTCACAATGCGTCGGTGCAAAAGCTCAGAGCATGGTGCAAGACGGATGAGGCGGCCAATTACTGCGACTAAGCGGCGCCGGCTCGCAGTTCTCGGTTCGCCGATCGCACACTCCAAGTCACCGGCGCTGCACGGGGCTGCCTATGCCGCGCTCGGGCTTGACTGGAGCTACGAGGCAATTGAGGTGAGCGGCAACGAGCTGGCCGAGTTCGTCGCCTCGCGTGACGAATCGTGGCGCGGGTTGTCGCTGACAATGCCACTCAAGCGCGAGGTGCTGCCGCTGCTCGATTCAGCGGACGACATGGTTGATCTGACCGGGGCAGCGAACACCGTGTTGCTCGGCGAGAGCATCCGCGGCTTCAACACCGATGTCTACGGCATCACCGAAGCGTTTCGGGCTCACGGTGTTTCCTCGCTCGCACGCGTGCAGATTCTCGGTGGGGGAGCAACAGCGGCCTCGGCGCTCGTCGCAGCGCAGCAACTGGGTGCTCACACCGTCACCCTCTCGCTGCGCGACCCGAGCAAGGCGGCCGGGCTGGTGGCTCTAGGCGCTCTGCTCGACGTCACGATCGCGGTTCTCAGCGAACCGACCGTGCCACCGGATGCGGTGATCAGCACTCTGCCCGGTAGCGCCAAGCACAGCCTGAGCTTCGCGGCGGAGACGCGCGCGAGTGCCGTGCTTTTCGACGTCGCGTACGACCCATGGCCGAGCCAGCTCGCGCGCGAGTGGCTCGCAGTCGACGGTCACGTGATCTCGGGCATCGAGATGCTCACGCTGCAGGCACTCGCGCAGGTGCGCGTGTTCGTGAACGGTGACCCAGCGGCCGCACTCGCGAACGAGCAGGCAGTCGTGGCAGCGATGCAGCGCGC
This sequence comes from Actinomycetes bacterium, assembly GCA_031421055.1. Classification (GTDB taxonomy): domain Bacteria; phylum Actinomycetota; class Actinomycetes; order Actinomycetales; family Microbacteriaceae; genus Conyzicola. The sequence continues at coordinate 1,872 of JANONY010000360.1, forward strand.
CGTCGCTGGCTAGCCGCCCCGTAGAATTTGAACCATGCTTCGTTGGTTGACCGCAGGTGAGTCCCACGGCCCAGAACTCGTGGCCGTTCTCGAGGGGCTGCCCGCTGGCGTGCCCGTTAGCCCAGAAGCAATTCAGGCAGACATGCAGCGCCGCAAGCTCGGGTACGGGCGTGGAGCTCGACAGAAATTTGAAGAGGATGAGCTGACCATCTCTGGCGGCATCCGCTTCGGCCTGTCGATGGGCAGCCCGATCGCGCTGCGCATCGGTAACACCGAGTGGCCGCGCTGGGTCGACGTGATGAGCGCGACGCCGGTCAATCCAGAGACGCTGCCAGCTGGTCGTGGGGCCGCGCTGACGCGTCCGCGCCCAGGGCACGCCGATCTGGTCGGCATGCAGAAGTATGGCTTCGACGAGGCGCGCAACGTGCTCGAGCGCGCGAGCGCGCGCGAGACCGCGGCGCGCGTCGCGCTCGGCGCAATCGCCCGCTCGTTCCTCAGTGAATTGGGCATTACGCTCGTGGCGCACACGCTCTCGATCGGTGCTGTGCGCGTTCCGGATGGCTCGGCTTTGCCGGTGCCGAGTGACGTTGACGCACTCGACGCGGATCCACTGCGCTGTTTCGACGCCGCCACCTCGGCCCTCATGGTGGCCGAGATCGACAAGGCACACGACGACGGCGACACGCTCGGGGGAGTCGTCGAGGTGCTCGCTTACGGTGTTCCTCCAGGCCTCGGCTCCTACGTGCACTGGGACCGTCGACTCGACGCGCAGCTCGCCGCCGCCCTCATGGGCATTCAGGCGATCAAGGGCGTCGAAGTTGGCGACGGATTCGCGACGACTACTCGGCGCGGGTCTGAAGCACACGATGAGCTGGTGACCGACGGATCACTCATCAGCCGCTTGAGCGATAAAGCGGGTGGCACAGAGGGCGGCATGTCGACCGGCACGATTCTGCGCGTGCGTGCGGGCATGAAGCCGATTTCGACCGTGCCCAAAGCCCTTCGCACCGTCGACGTGGCGACCGGCGAGGCCGCAGCTGCGCACCATCAACGTTCCGACGTGTGCGCGGTGCCCGCCGCCGGTGTGATCGCAGAGGCCATGGTTGCGCTCGTGCTCGCGAATGCCGTGCTCGAGAAATTTGGCGGCGACTCGCTGGTCGAGACGAAGCGCAATCTCGACGGCTACCTCGACGCTATTCCAGCGGAGATGCGCACCGAGGTTGTCTCGGACGATCGTGGCTGAACCTGCCCTCGTGCTGATCGGTGCGCCGGGGGCTGGCAAAACCCGTATTGGCAAGCGGATATCCCGACTGCTCGAGCTTCCCTTCGTCGACACCGATAAGCGAATTGTCGCCAAGCACGGCGTGATCAACGACATTTTTGCCAACTACGGTGAGTCGCACTTTCGTGTGCTCGAGCGCGAAGAGGTCGCGCAGGCTCTGACCGAGCATGCGGTCGTGTCGCTCGGCGGGGGCGCCGTACTCGACGAACAAACGCAGCGCGAGCTCGAACCGCTCCCCGTGGTGCAGCTGACGGTGTCTGCCGACGTGATCGCCGAACGCAACATTGGCGCGAGCCGCCCGCTCCTCACCGGCGGCGTCGAAGCGTGGAAGGCACTCGTCGCAACACGCGCGCCGATTTACGATCGCCTCGGTGATGCGACCTTCGATACGACGGCGATTCCAGCCGAGCGCGTCGCGGCAGACATCGTTCGCTGGCTGGAGGAGCAGGGTGACTGACACCACGACCATCACGGTGCCCGGCGTCGACTCCTACGATGTCGTCGTCGGCCGGGCCATGCTCGACTCCGTCGTGGCGGCGCTCGGCACCGGTGTGGCCAAGGTGCTCATCGTGCATCCCGCCGCGCTTGGCGCAAAGGCGGAGACCCTGCGCGAGCGCTTGCGCGACGGCGGCTTCGAGGTGCTGCTCGCCGAAGTGCCTGAGGCAGAAGACGCTAAGCGCGTCGAGGTTGCCGCTTTCTGCTGGCAGATCATGGGCCAAACCGACTTCACCAGAACGGATGCCGTGATCGGCTTCGGCGGGGGAGCGACCACCGACCTGGCCGGCTTCGTTGCCGCGACCTGGTTGCGCGGAGTGAAACTGATTCAGGTGCCGACGAGCGTGCTCGGCATGGTTGACGCTTCGGTTGGCGGAAAGACGGGCATCAACACGGCAGAGGGCAAGAACCTCGTCGGATCGTTTTACGCGCCCGCGGCGGTGATCGTCGACTTCGCGAATCTCGACACTCTGCCGCGCAACGAGATTCTCGCTGGCTTCGCCGAGATTGTGAAGTGTGGGTTCATCGCCGAGACGGAGATTCTGGATCTCGTGGAGGCATCCGTCGACCGTGTCACCGACCCGAGCACTGCTGAGTTCCGTCGCGTGGTCGAGCTGGCGATCGGGCTCAAGGCTCGCGTCGTCGGCCAGGACTTCAAGGAGTCTGGCCTGCGCGAGATTCTCAACTACGGTCACACGCTCGGGCATGCGATCGAACATGCCGAGCGGTACCGTTGGCGCCACGGCGCGGCAATCTCGGTCGGCATGGTGTTCGCGGCCGAGCTTTCGCGCTTGACCGGGCCTTTGAGCGAGGCCGCTGTCGACCGGCACCGCAGCATCCTCTCGTCGCTCACCCTGCCGATTGACTACCCGGTCGGTCGGTGGAAGACCTTGCTCGCGACCATGCAGCGCGATAAGAAGGCGCGCGCTGGAATGTTGCGCTTCATCGTGCTCGATGACATCGGCAAGCCGTCGACGCTGGAGGGGCCGGACGAGGCGCTGCTGTTTACGGCGTGGCAGGACGTCGGGGTCTAGCGCACTGACCCTGACCGATGGCACGGTGATCGCCTACCTGCGGGATGTGTCGGGCAGTATTGTGCAGCCTGCACAAGTCCCTCATATCCGGTGGCCAAAAAAGCGGAGGATACTTGGACCGGTTTGGCAACCCCGTACTCAAGAATGACCCGACGGGGCACATTCCGATAGGTGATTTCGTATTCAATTTGGGGGTTTATTCGTGAGGTACTGGCAAACCGAACTGATCCGAGCGGGTCTTGCAGAGTTATCCGACGAACAATTCCAAACCTTGGCTTGGAACGCAGGAATCCCCGGCCAAATATATTCCCTCCAGGAATGTGCCGCGATGCTGTTCCTCGACAGCGGCCTCACCGAAGCTCTTGACTTGGGCGACGTTTTCTCGCCTGAGGTAGACGCACGGTTCCGAGGCCTAGAGCGGTTACTTGGCCAGATTGACCCCATTAGATCCCCTGACGAGGTACTGAACGATCAGAGTATGCCGGCGGTTCGGAAGCTGGCCAGCGAGCTGCTCTCAGATCTGGATTCAATCGTGTCTTGATTAGAACCTGTCGCCCAGCGACAGTCTCCGTGGTCTGCACGTTCATCGCCCCTGGCATACGGTTCCGCCTGGGTGGAACTTGTGGATCGGGCCTTCGACTCCTCAGTACCCGAGTGGGTACTGGCGTCTCTACAACTCTGGCAACCAGGCCGTCAACCCGAGTACGATGAAGCCTCCTGGTAACGTAACCAAGACAGAGTTTGAGTCGCTGACCCATGTTCCCCTGCCAGTTCCTGGAAGTTGACCAACGATGTTCGGACTCAACCCGCAGCAGTCATTCGAATTCCTTGAGCACGCGGTGCTAATTCAGATATGCGTTGGCGAGAACGAAATTGTGTTCCATTTCGACAAGGAAATCGTCCTAGCGGTCGAATCCGACCTGCGCATTGCGACCTCTAGTCTCGACCGGCGCTTCACCTCCTCGGTAGAAGCGGCTCGGGAGGCTCTTGAGCTTCTGGGTTCTGAGGTGAGCGCGGTCCAGGCTCACACTGATGGGACACTTACGATCGCGTTCGGGCAGACGAAAGCGCTTGAGTTGTACGACTCGTCGCCCTACCACGAGAGCTACCGCGTGAGATGGCCAGAAGGCTCAGTGGTCGTCTAGCCGTCGCAGCGGGTGGGCGGTGCATTTGTTGCGCCCCGGGTTTGGTGGAGGCTCTTGATCCCCTGAAAGGATGAGAGTCATGGCAGCACAGAGGAAGTACCCGGACGAGCTTCGGGAGCGCGCGACGCGGTTGGTGTTGGAGGCGCGTGCGGCGGGTGATCGTGATCGGACAGCGGGCTGACCTGCCCACGGGAGGCATCAGTTTGGGCGCGATGGCCATGGCGAGCCGCGGGTAGGCGAGACCTGATCGGACCATGAGCTTTGGGTTCGTCGCTTGAGCGGCCGTATTGACAAGTCGCGGACATCGAACGAAAACGCAGGACTTTTCGGCGCGCGAGTCCATGGCGGGCACGATCGAGTCCGAAACGGGCGATACTCCTGCGTTTTCGTTCGACAGGGCGCCGATAGGGTTGAGCCATGCCACGCATCCTCGTACTCAACGGCCCGAATCTCGGGCGTCTCGGCAGTCGCGAGCCTGATGTTTATGGCAGCCAGGATCTCGCGGCACTGACCACGCTGCTTGAGGCAGAAGCGAACGGCACCGAGATCGACCTTCGCCAGACCGACGACGAGGCGACACTGATCGGTTGGCTGCACGAGGCCGTTGACACCACGAGCCCGGTGATTCTCAACCCCGCGGCATTCACTCACTACTCATACGCCCTGAGGGATGCCGCGGCGCTGGTCACCAAGGCAGGCATCCCGCTCATCGAGGTGCACATCTCGAATCCGCACGCTCGCGAAGAGTTTCGCCACACGAGCGTCATCAGCGCGGTTGCGACCGGAGTTATCGCTGGCTTCGGGTTTGAGTCCTACGTGCTCGCGCTATCCGCCATTCTTCGGCGTCAGAGCTGAACCGGTAGACTCGCGGGGGCTTATCGAGCCTCGATTTTTAGAAGAACGGAACACCCATGCCTGACTCCACCGCTGACATCAAGAACGGCGTCGTTCTCAACATGGACGGCCAGCTGTGGACGGTCATCGACTTCCAGCACGTCAAGCCAGGCAAGGGCGGCGCGTTCGTTCGCACCAAGGTGAAGAACGTTATGACCGGCAAGGTCGTCGACCGCACGTTCAACGCTGGCGCGAAGATCGAGACCGAGGTCGTCGACCGCTCCGACTACCAATACCTGTACGCCGACGGTGAGAACTTCGTGTTCATGGACCTCGGCACCTACGACCAGATCACCCTCTCGGCGGCCCAGGTGGGCGACGCCCCGAAGTACATGCTCGAGAACCAGAACGTGACGATCGCGCTGCACAACGGTGACCCGCTCTATGTCGAGCTTCCGGCATCCGTCACGCTCGAGATCACTTACACCGAGCCCGGCCTTCAGGGTGACCGCTCGAGTGCCGGCACTAAGCCGGCGACCGTTGAAACCGGCCACGAGATCCAGGTTCCGCTGTTCATCGAGCAGGGCACCAAGGTGAAGGTCGACACGCGCGATGGGTCGTACCTCGG
>JANONY010000361.1:0-15520 GCA_031421055.1 Actinomycetes bacterium
CCGGTGCACTCCGCATCGGAAGGACGCATCCGCGCCCGTCCTTCGGATGCGGAGGCACTCGAGAGCCTTTCCGGAGCGGCGGCGAACGCGGGGGCGGAGCGTGAAGACTTTCCACTATCCATTCTCGCTACAGTTCGCTACGGCTGGCTACACTTGCCCTATGGCGATGATTCCATCCCGCGACCTGCGCAACCAGACGAATGACGTGCTTCGGCGTGTGAGTGCCGGCGAAGAGGTCACCATCACGTCGAACGGCGTGGCGGTGGCAACGCTCGTGCCTGTTCGCGCTGGCAAGCGCACATCGATGCCACGCGACGAGTTTTTCCGCGGCCTCGTGCAAGCCGATGCCGGACTTCGCGCAGACCTGGCCGCGCTCGGCGAGTCCACCGACGATCTCGGGCCGATCGAATGACGCTCGCGCTTCTCGACACGAGTGTCTTCATCGCTGCCGAGTCGGGGCGCCCCCACGATGCGTCTAGGGTGCCGACCGACGTCGCCGTGAGCGTCATCACCTTTGCCGAGCTCTTGGCCGGGGTGCACGCCGCACGAGACACCGAGACGCGTGCGCGCCGACTCGCGACCCTCGACTCCATTGGGGCGCTCGCTCCTCTGCCGATAAACGAGGCTGCAGCGCGTGAGTGGGCTCGCCTCCGATTTCGCCTCGCCGAGGTGCAACGCCGCATCCCCGTGAACGCTCTGTGGATCGCTGCAATCGCCCTCGCGCACGGACTCCCGGTCGTGACTCAAGACCGCGACTACGAGGTGCTGCACGGGCTAGGCGGGCCCGAGGTCATCGTCGTCTAGGCGCCACTCAGTTTTTGCTGGGGCACTGGAAGGGTGCGACACACTCCCGCTCAAGAGGACTTTGTATTACGCCCCCGGACGCGGAGGGCCGCTTAGCTTTCGCCGTACTCGCGGAACGGCTTTGGCTCTTGCATGAGGTGCTCGGGCACCGGGAACGACAGGTGCGCGGCGACCTTCGCAAGCTGCTTCTGTTGCGCCGCCAGTTCGGCGAAGACCGTGGGCTGCAGCAGCTTCTCGAGCGCCCACGTGGGGCGCTCAGTGTGCGTCTCGTAGTCGAAGTTCTCACCCCACTCGTTGATGAGCTCCCACACACTCGAGACCCGGTCGATGCTGGTGCTGAGCTGCCAGAGGTCGCTGATGGCAAGGTCGCCCGCACCCGCCCACGTGGAGACGGCGGGCCGAACAGCCACGACGTTGTCGACCCGATCGCCGCTGGGCTCGCGTCGCGGCAGCACCAGGGAGTACAACCCGGCGGCAAGACCGGCGCCAACCGCAAAGCCAACCAGCACGACGAGGGTCGACAGGAGCACCGAGCCCGGGACGCTAGTGGAAATCAACGAGGCACCGAACGACACGGCTGCGGCCACGGCAAGAAAAACCGCCCACGCCAGGAGCATCACGGGCACGCGTGCAACCTTGGGCCGGTTTGTCCGGGCGAACCGCGCCTCCCACGCGCGTTGCGAGGCGGCAGGGTCTTCTGCCCCCGGGTCCACGACGTACCACGCCTTCGAATTCCAGCGGCCGCCGATGAACAGCCCGGGTTGTTCCGTGAGCGGCATGCGTTACTCCCCCACGAACCACGGCGGGTACACGGCAACGCGCGGCGACAGCGACGTGAGCGCGAGCAGCTCGCGCACCCGCTGCTGTACCGCGTTGCTCGCCACGGCGACGAGCTCGACCGCTTCGAGTGGCATGGTTTCGAGACCGGCCACCGCAGTGGATGCGACCACCAGCACCACCTGTTGCGTCGCGTCGGCGGCGCGGCGGCGCTCGGCCCACGCGAGCTCTTCTGGGCCGGCGAAGTAGATCGGGTCGGCGACGGCACCCTCGGCGAGGGCATCGGCGAAGTCGTCGAGCGAGAGTACGACGTGCAGTCGGCGCTTCACTGCGGCCTTGAGCGGCGCGGGGCGCGACGCGGCACGAGCCGGGGCTGCCCGCTTCACTGCAACCTTCTCCGGGGCCTTCTTCGGGTTGCAGATGTCGCACAGCTCGAAGTCGAGGCCGTGGATGCACTCGGTCATTGGTTGTCCTTCTGGGTCTCGACAGGCTCGACCCGCGAGGCGGTCTCGACCCGCGAGGGCGGGGTCTCGACAGGCTCGACCCGCTCGGTGGCGCCGAAGATTGTGGTCAGAACGTTGGCGGTCCAGTCGATGAGCTCTGCATCGGTGCGGTCGGCGGGCAACGCAATCGTGACGACCCGCGCCGAGGGGACGTACTTCGACGCGGGGTACATGCGCTGCAGCCGCACGGCGACGCTGTCGGCTAGCTCCGCCGGTGCGACTCGAAGGTTCGCGCCCATGGTGACTACCTCGCTGAGGCCGGCCTTCACCGCCATCCGCCGCAATCGTGACACCGCGACCAGGTTCGTGACCTGCTCTGGCGGCTCGCCGTAGCGGTCGGTCAGCTCCTCGAGCACGTGGTCGATCTGCTCGGCGGATGAGGTGGGCGACGACGCCGTCGACAACTTCTGGTAGGCCTCGAGCCGCAGGCGCTCGCTCTCGACGTAGTGCTCAGGAATGTGCGCGTCGACCGGCAGCTCGAGCCGCAGCTCGGTCTGGCCCTCGGCAACCTCGCCGCGGAACGCCGAGACGGCCTCGCCGATCATGCGCAGGTAAAGGTCAAAGCCGACCCCGGCAATGTGCCCGCTCTGCTCGCCGCCGAGCAGGTTGCCCGCCCCGCGAATCTCGAGGTCTTTCAGCGCAATCTGCATGCCTGCGCCGAGTTCGTTGTTCGCGGCGATTGTCGCCAGGCGCTCATGCGCCGTCTCGCTGAGCGGCTTGTCGGCGTCGTAGAGAAAATACGCGTACGCCCGCTCGCGCCCACGACCAACCCGGCCGCGCAACTGGTGCAGCTGCGAGAGCCCAAACTTGTCTGCACGATCGATAATCAGAGTATTCGCGTTGGCGATGTCGAGGCCGGTTTCGATGATCGTCGTCGAAACGAGCACGTCGAAGCGTCGCTCCCAAAAATCGACCATGACTTGCTCGAGCACCGCCTCGGGCAGCTGGCCGTGCGCAACGGCAATGCGCGCCTCAGGCACGAGCTCTTTGAGCTGGGATGCCACTCGAGTAATAGAGCTGACCCGGTTGTGCACGTAGAAGATCTGCCCCTCGCGCAGCAGCTCTCGTCGAATCGCCGCGGAGACTTGCCTTTCGCTGTAGGGGCCGACGAAGGTGAGAATTGGGTGGCGGTCTTCCGGTGGGGTGGCAAGGGTCGACATCTCGCGGATCCCGGTGACCGCCATCTCGAGGGTGCGCGGAATCGGCGTCGCCGTCATTGCCAGAATGTCGACGTTGGTCTTGAGCTTCTTGAGGGCGTCTTTGTGCTCGACGCCAAAGCGTTGCTCTTCATCGATGACCACGAGGCCGAGGTCTTTGAAGGTGATGCCCGCGCTGAGCAGGCGGTGCGTTCCGATGACGACGTCGACCGTGCCATCCGCCATGCCAGCGATCGTCTCTTTCGACTCCTTCTCAGATTGGAAGCGGGATAGCGCACGCAGGTGCACGGGAAACCCGGCGAACCGCTCGGCGAAGGTCTCGATGTGCTGCCGCACGAGCAGCGTCGTCGGCACGATGATCGCCACCTGCTTGCCGTCTTGCACGGCCTTGAACGCGGCGCGTACCGCGACCTCGGTCTTGCCGTAGCCGACGTCGCCGCTGAGCAGGCGATCCATCGGAATAGGCCGCTCCATGTCGGCCTTGACCTCGTCGATCGTGGTGAGCTGGTCGAGCGTCTCGGCGAACGGAAACGCGTCTTCGAGTTCGCGCTGCCACGGGCTGTCTGGCCCAAAGGCGTGGCCCTTGCTCGCCATCCGCGCCGAGTAGAGCTTCACCAACTCGACCGCAATGTCGCGCACAGCCTTGCGCGCTTTGCCCTTCGCGGCCGACCAGTCGCTGCCGCCCATCTTGCTCAGCGCCGGCGCTTCGCCGCCAACGTAGCGGGTGATGAGGTCGAGCTGGTCGGTCGGAACGTAGAGCTTATCGCCGGGCAAGCCTCTCTTGTTTGGGGCGTACTCGACGAGGAGAAATTCGCGTTGGCGCTTAACCGGATTTCGCCCGCCGCTCGACACCTCGCGGCTGACCATCTCGAGGAACCTTCCGACACCGTGCGTTTGATGCACGATGAAGTCACCCTTTTTCAGTTGCAGCGGGTCGACAACGTTTTTGCGCCGGCTCGCGAGACGCTTCGGCTGCCGCGAGTCATAGCCGGCGCTTCGACCAAAGAACTCGGATTCACTAATGAGGGCTAGCTTGATCGCATCGATCTGAAAACCTTGTTCGACGGATGCCTTCACCAGATAGGCGACCCCGGCATCCAGGTCGGTCGGTAGCGCATCAACCGGTCGGGCCGCGAGCCCGTGCTCAGCGAGCACGTCGGCAGCCCGCTCGACGAGCCCGGCCCCCTGCGCAACGATCACGACGCTGTAGCCCGCGCCGAGCAGCTCGGCAACGTGACCGAGCGCGCCGTCGGCCTGGCCAGCGAAACTCGGCACCGGCTTCGCCTCGATGCGCAGGTATTCCCCCGCGTCGGCTTCTGGCAAGGCGCCAGCGTTGAAAGGCGACAACGTCCACCACGGGCGGCCTCCCCCCGCCGCGCGCAACGCACCCAACGACAGAAAGTCGCCGGCGTCGAGGTCGATCGGCGCCTCGGCTCCGGCGGTCGCGGCGTTCCACGCTGCACCAAGAAACTCGCGGTTGGTCTCGACGAGGTTGACAGCGCGGTCGGCGACGCGTTCTGGCGAGACGACGGCGATCGCCGCATCCGACGGAAGGTAGTGGGTGATCGGCACGAGGCGATCGAGCAGGGCGGGGGCGAGCGACTCCATGCCCTCAACCGGAATGCCCTCAGCGATCTTGGCGAGCATCGTCGTCAGCGACGGAAACTCGTGCTGCATCTCGGCGGCGCGCTGACGCACAGCGGCGGTCAGCAGCAGTTCGCGGCTCGGCGGCAGGTCAACACTCTCGACCGGCTCGGCGAGCGAGCGCTGATCGCTCACCGAGAAACGGCGAAGCTGCTCGATCTCGTCGCCGAAGAACTCCACCCGCACCGGGTGATCATCGGTCGGCGCAAACACGTCGAGGATTCCACCGCGCACCGCGAACTCGCCGCGACGAGTCACCAGGTCGACGCGCGAATAGGCGAGGTCGACCAGACGCGATGACAGTTCGGCGAGGTCGTAGCCACGAGCGGCCGCCCGAAGCACCACCGGTTCTAGAGTCACGAGGTTGTCGGCGAGCGGCTGCAGCGCGGCCCGAACCGATGCAACAACAACCAGCGTGCCGCTCGTGTGCGAGGCGAGCAACCGCAGCGCGGCGGCGCGCTTGCCGACCGTCTCAGCGCTCGGGCTCAGCCGTTCGTGCGGCAGGGTCTCCCACGACGGAAAGTCGACAACCGTGGCTTCGGGAAGGTAACTTGCGAGTGCGGCGCGCAAGGACTCCGATTCTCGGCCGGTGGCAACCACGGCGAACACCACGGCCCGCTGTCGCGTGAGTGCGGCGAGTAACGGAGCTCGCAGCCCATCGATGAGAGAAAAATCTGCACTGCCGCGCGCCGCTGAAACCGCCTTCTCGAAGTCGCGGGCGCGCGAAAGCCCGGCAATTATTCCTTCGAGTGGCACCGGTTGATTCTACCGACCGTGGGCTGAGGGCCGTCGCCAGCGCGGCTTTAGCCGAGCGCGACTGACGCGCGCAACCCGTCGGCGTAGCTCGCATACTGCGGAGCCCAGCCGAGGTCACGCCGCGCCTTAGTCGTGTCGAGGCGCATCGAGGTGCGAGTGAGCAACTCTGCCGCAAAGGGGGCGGATGCGCGCAGCACCCACGAGGGAACGAGTACAGGCATGCGGCGTCCGGCGGCGATCGCGCTGGCTTGCTGCAACTCGCGCCAGCTCACGCTGCTCTCGTCGGCGATGTTGTAGGCCTGCCCTGGTTGTGCACGAGTGAGGGCAAGAACGGCTGCGGAGGCGGCATCTGCCGGGTGAAGAAGCGGAAGCAGCCCAGACCAATCGGCGCTCGCCACGGGTGAGACGGCACCGTCTGCGTAGAACAGGCCGTAGCGCAAGCTCACGCCACCGAAGGCTCGCACCTGCTGCTCGTTGCTCGCGAGGGCCACCTGCACGGCGTCGAGCTGGTCGCTCGCCGGACGCCCGAATACCTCGGTCTCAACGACCTCGTTGTCGCCCATGTCTGCGAAGCCGTAGCCGTAGAAGATCGAGGCTGTGACGAACCGCGTCGCGCCCGTCGCGCGCGCCGCGGCGATGAGCGTGCTCGTTCCCTCGGAGCGCAGTCGGTTGGTGAGCTGCATGCTCGAGTACCTGGTCGGAGCCGTGTGCAGATCGGTCGCCTGGTGGATGACGGCGTCGAAAGAGCGAGCACCCACCGCTTCCAACACCGCAGCCCGATCGAGCAGGTCGGCGCCGATCGCCTCGACACCGATGTCGGTTAGCCGCTCCGGGTGGCGGCTGAGCCCAGTAACGCTGTGCCCGGCTTCGAGCAGCTGAGGCACGAGGTGGGATCCGATGACTCCGGTAGCCCCGGCGAGTAGAACGTGCACTCTATGAGGATATCGTGCGTTGGCTGAGTATCAGTCGGTAACCGTGTGGAATCGCAGTTGAGCCGCGGCGAGACCCTGTTTCGCGATGAGCTCGACCGCGTCGGCAGCGTCGGCAAGCACATTGGGCAGCACGGTGCGCTCGCCGGACGCGAAGTCGCGCAGAACGAAATCGGCGGCGGGCTGGCGCCCCGGCGGCCGACCGATGCCCACCCGCACGCGAGTGAAATCGGGTGTGCCAATCGCCGCCGCGATGTCGCGAACACCGTTGTGGCCGCCGTGGCCGCCGCCCGCCTTGAGCTTGATCGAGTCGAACGGAATATCCAGTTCGTCGTGAATCACTATCAGGTGCTCAACTTCGACCCTGTAGAAACGCAATAGCGCGGCAACTGGGCCACCCGACACGTTCATGTAGGCGTTGGGTTTGGCCAGAATCAGGCGAGGGGCATCGCGGCCGGTTCTACCTTCGGCGACCGCCGCGTTGGTCTTGTGGTTCTTGAAAGTCGCAGACAGCCGGTCGGCGAGTTCAGCGACGACCATGTGTCCGACGTTGTGGCGATTGCCAGCGTAGCCGGGCCCGGGATTACCGAGCCCGACTACGAGCCAGACATTCTCGTCCAGTTGCTACTCGGCGTCTTCGGCCGCGGGAGCCTCTGCAGACTCCTCAGCAGCTTCTGTCTCAGGTACCTCGCCTAGGTCAAGTGCGGCTGCGGCGCTGACAGCCACAATGAGCGTGTCGCCGTCGGTGATGAGGGTCGAGCCAGCGGGCAGCGTGATGTCTTTCGCGAAGATGTGGAAGCCATCCTCAGCGCCCTCGATCGAGACGGTGATGGTCTCTGGGATGTGCGTGGCCTCGGCCTCGAGCGAGATCGTGTTCGCGTCCTGGTTGACGGTGGTGCCAGGAGCGGCGGCGCCCTCGAGGTGAATCGACACGTCAACGGTCACCTTCTCGCCCTTGCGAATGACGATGAGGTCGATGTGCTCGATGATCTGGCGAACTGGATCTTTCTGCACGTCTTTGACCAGAGCAAGCTGAATCTTGCCGTCGATGTCGAGCTCGAGAACCTGGTTCGACTTGCGCAGAATGAGCGCGGTTTCGTGCGCAGGAAGCGTGACGTGCTGCGGCTCGGTGCCGTGCCCGTAGATCACTGCGGGGATCTTGCCGGTCGCACGGATCTTGCGCGCCACACCCTTACCGAAAGTGGTGCGCGACTCGGTGACGAGGTGGTTGCTGTTGGCCTCAGCCATGATGTTTCTCCTTGTGGGCCTTTTCGGGCCTGATGTTTTCAACTCGAACGCAAGACAGCGTGAGGAACGACCTTTAAGCCAGAACCACCGCGTCGATAACGGAATCGCCGATTGCGATTCCCTCGCCGAAGTACGGGCCTACATTACACCGCTAACCTTGATGGGGTTAACCGAGCAAACCAAGGAGTGATTGTGGCGTCAGTAGAGGCAAACATCGGCGTAGTGGGACTAGCCGTGATGGGCTCTAATCTGGCGCGCAACCTCGCCAGCCGAGAAGGAAACTCGGTCGCCATTTTTAACCGCTCGTACGAGAAGACCGCGGGCGTGCTTGAGGCACACCCGGAGGCCAACTTCGTCGCCGCGACAACGTACGAAGAGTTCGCCGCCTCGCTCTCGAAGCCGCGCACCGCGATCATTATGGTGCAGGCAGGCAAAGGCACTGACGCGGTCATCGACGCGCTGACAGCGGTGTTCGAGCCGGGTGACATCATCGTCGACGGCGGCAACGCGCTGTTCACCGACACCATCCGGCGCGAGAAAGCGGTGCGCGAGACCGGCATCAACTTCGTTGGCGCTGGCATCTCTGGCGGCGAAGAGGGCGCGCTCAACGGCCCGTCGATCATGCCAGGCGGATCGGCAGAAGCGTGGCAGACACTTGGCCCCATCCTTCGTTCGATCGCAGCAATCGCCGAGGGCGAGCCGTGCGTGACGCACGTCGGAACCGACGGCGCCGGCCACTTCGTCAAGATGATCCACAACGGCATCGAGTACGCCGACATGCAGCTCATCGGCGAGGCCTACGACCTGATTCGCCGAGGCACGGGCAAGACGCCCGCAGAGATCGCTGACATCTTTGCCGCCTGGAACGAGGGAGAACTCGAGAGCTACCTCATCGAGATCACCGCCGAGGTGCTGCGCCAGGTTGACGCCTCGACCGGTACACCGTTGGTCGACGTCATTCTCGACCAAGCTGGGTCGAAGGGCACCGGCGTCTGGACCGTGCAGACCGCGCTCGACCTCGGAATCCCGGTGTCAGGAATCGCGGAGGCCGTATTCGCTCGCTCTGTATCGTCGAAGCCGGCACAACGTGCGGCCGCAGCCTCGCTGCCCGGGCCCTCGATCGAGATGGTCAGCGACGTCGACGCGTTCGTCGAGCGCGTGCGCCTCGCCCTCTATGCCTCGAAAGTGATCGCCTACAGCCAAGGCTTCGACGCGATCGTCGCCGGGGCAGAGCAGTACGGATGGGACATCAAGAAGGGCGACATCGCCAAGATTTGGCGCGGCGGCTGCATCATTCGCGCGCGCTTTCTCAACCGCATTACCGACGCGTACGCGGCTGACCCAGGGCTCGTGGCACTCGTCACCGCCCCGTTCTTCGCCGATGTCATGAAGCAGGCGCAGGATGCGTGGCGCACGGTCGTTGCGGACGCCGCGCACGCCGGCATCCCGGCGCCCGTGTTCGCCTCCTCACTCGCGTATTACGACAGCCTGCGCGCCGACCGCCTGCCCGCTGCCCTCACGCAAGGCCAGCGCGACTTCTTTGGAGCACACACCTACCGGCGCGTTGACCGCGCGGGAACGTTCCACACGCTCTGGTCGGGCGACCGCACCGAGGTCGAAGCGGTCGACGCGCACTGATGCGCGCGCTGGAGCTGAGAGCGAAGGCACTTTCGTGCCTTCGCCGCGACGCAAGCGCCGACCGGCGTCCCGGCGGTCGGTAGCAACTATTGACTCTTAACCGCCGCAAGCACCTTTGACAACGTGTCTTTCGCGTCACCAAAAAGCAGAGTGGTCTGCGGCGCGTAGAGCAGTTCGTTCTCAATACCCGCGAACCCGGGGCGCATCGAGCGTTTGAGGAAGACAACCTGGTTGGCCGCCGCGACATCCAGAATCGGCATTCCGTAGATCGGCGAGCCTGGGCTGGTCTTTGCGGCAGGGTTGACCACGTCGTTGGCGCCAACGACGAGGGCGACGTCGGCGGTCTTGAACTGCGGATTCACCGCATCCATCTCCTTCAACACCGCGTATGGCACATTCGCCTCGGCCAATAAGACGTTCATGTGACCGGGCATGCGGCCGGCAACCGGGTGGATTGCGAAGATGACTTCGATGCCCTTGGCCTCCAACGTCTCGGCGAGTTCGGCCATGGTGTGTTGAGCCTGGGCGACCGCGAGTCCGTAGCCGGGAACGACGATGACCTTCTGCGCGTAGCCAAGCAGGATCGCGACATCTTCTGCAGAGGCCGAACGCACCGGACGCTCAGACAGCGTCGTCGAGCCAGCCGTCGATCCGCCCTTGAACGCGCCGAAGATGATGCCGGAGACGCTGCGACCCATCGCGGAAGCCATCGCCCTGGTAAGGATCGTTCCGCTCGCCCCGACGAGCGTGCCGGCGACCAGCAGCAGAACGTTACCGAGCACGAGACCGGATGCCGCGACGGTGAGCCCGGTGAACGCGTTGAGCAGCGAGATGACGATCGGCACATCGGCGCCGCCGACAGGCAGCACGAGCAAAACCCCGGCCGCCAGACCGAGGGCCAACAGCACGAGCACAGCCACCGGAGACGAGGTCGCCACGACGAACCCACCGCTCACGAGAGCCCCAAGCAACACGGCAATCATGACGATTGGCTGCCCTGGAAACATGATCGGTCTCGTCGGCATGAGTTCTTGCAGCTTCGCGAAGGTGATCGCCGAACCAGAGAATGACACCCCGCCCACCATCACGGTGAAGGCGACGGCAAGCGCCGACCACGGTGACGACACGTGCGAGAGCTCGAGCAGCGCCACCAGCGCGGCTGCCCCGCCGCCGACGCCATTGAACAGCGCAACCAGCTGGGGCATCTGCGTCATCTTGACCCGGCGCGAGACGGGAGCCGCAATCGCCGCGCCAACCACGATGACGCCAACGATCAACGGCAGGTTGTCGATCTTGGAAGAGAGGAACACGGTCACGACGGCAATCAGCGCACCCGCGGCGCCGATCAGGTTGCCACGCCGCGCGGTCTTCGGCTTGCCGAGGCCCTGCAGAGCCATGATGAAACAGACGGCGGCGGCGAGGTAGGCGATTGCGGCCCACTCTGGCGTGAGCAGAATCACTTGGTGTCGCCCTTCTGCTCGGCCGGTACTGCGGTCGGCGTGTCAGCCCCGATTGCCGTGGCTGGCGCGGTGGGCGTGACCGGCGTGACCGGCTTGGCCGCCTTTCGCCCAGAGAACATGTCGAGCATGCGGTCGGTGACCACGAATCCGCCAACGAGGTTGAGCGTCGCCAGCAGCACGGCGACCAGCGCGATGACCAGCACAACGAGATCCTCAGCCTGCCCGGCGACGATGATCGCGCCGACCAGAATGATGCCGTGGATCGCGTTCGCACCAGACATCAGCGGCGTGTGGAGGGTGCTCGAGACCTTAGAGACCACCTCGAAGCCGACGAAGACGGCGAGCACAAAGACAGTGAGCAGGGCTATCGCGTCCATCAGTTTTTGCTCCCCTTATTCTGCTCGAGTGCCGAGGCCGTGGGTTCGTGGCGCACCTCGCCGGCGTGGGTGAGGCAGGCGCCCGCGACGACCTCGTCATCGAAGTCTGGCGTGACTGCGCCGTCTTTCGTCATCAGCTCGATCAGATTGGCAACGTTCTTGGCATAGAGCCGCGACGCATCAAACGCCATGTCGGATGCCGCGTCCTTCATGCCGACGATGGTGACGGTTCCACCGCTCACCGCAACGCTGACATCTTCGCCTGGCACCGATCCCTCGACGTTCCCGCCACTCTCGGCCGCAAGGTCGATGATCACGCTACCCGCACGCATTCCGGCGAGCATCGATGCGGTCACCAGTTTCGGGGCCGGTCGACCGGGAATCAGCGCCGTCGTGATGATCACGTCGGCAGTGTGAATGTGTGGCGTGAGCAGCTCTTGTTGGCGTGCCGCGCGATCGGCGGCAAGCTCTTTTGCATAGCCGCCCACGGCATCCGCCGCCTCAAGATCGAGGGTGATGAACGTGCCACCCATCGAGGCAACCTCATCGGCGGATGCTGCGCGCACGTCGTACGCGAACACCTTGGCACCGAGCCGCTTGGCCGTCGCGATCGCCTGAAGTCCGGCAACGCCCGCGCCGAGCACCAACAC
This sequence comes from Actinomycetes bacterium, assembly GCA_031421055.1. Classification (GTDB taxonomy): domain Bacteria; phylum Actinomycetota; class Actinomycetes; order Actinomycetales; family Microbacteriaceae; genus Conyzicola. The sequence continues at coordinate 11,944 of JANONY010000361.1, forward strand.
TCTGGCCGGCGGGATCGTGCCAGCCGCGGTCATGTATAGCGGAAAGAAACGGGGGTAGCGCATGCCTGCCTCGAACACGCACCGGTAGCCGGTGATAAGCGACTGCGACGTGAGGGCATCCATTGATTGGGCTCGCGAAATGCGAGGCACCAGCTCGAGGGCGAATGCGGTTATCTTGGCATCGCGCAAGGCGGCGACCGTCAGCAGCTCCGACGCGGGCGACGCGAGCCCCACCGTGATTGTGCCAGCCTTCAGCCCCTTGGCGAGCTCGGGTGAGAGTGGTCGCACGTGCGCCACCAGGTCGGCCGACGCGAGATCGACTGAGTCGACAAGCGCCGCACCCGCTGCCGTGTAGCTCTCGTCGGAGTATCCGGCCGCCTTCCCCGCGCCGCGCTCGACGGCGATCTCGAGCCCTGCCGCCACCAACTGTGTAGCCGATTCGGGCGTGACGGCGACGCGTCGTTCGCCGACGATCCGTTCTCGCAACACTGCGATCCTCATGGCGCTCCTTCTCATCGCTTTCGCGAGTGAAACTGACGCTACTGCAGCGGCGCGACAACGCTGATGATTTGCGGGCATCACGCGCCGAAAGAATTGCCGTTCTTGCGCGTGAGCAAGGTTTGCGCCGCCCTGCACCTGCACGCGCTCCTCCCCGAGACCGAGGGTCAGCACAATCGCGGCTCGGTCACCGTTGCGAGGTTTCCTGCCAGAACCGACGTTGACTGCTACCTGGATGCGTCCCGACTGGGACTATTCAGTCATGCAACGATCTGCAGAACTTCTCGAATCCGTCGATGTCTATTTCCGCGCACTGTACGCCTGCGATGTCGAGCTGCTTGACAGCGTCTTCCATGCAGCGAGCACCCTGTTCGACGTGGACAGCGGTGCCATCGTCGTCGACCCGTACCCGAAGTGGCGGGAAGTCGTGGCGAACCGTGCCTCGCCGGCATCCGTCGGTCAGGAACGTGACGAAGAGGTCATCGTCGTCGACTGGCTGAGCGAGAGGGCCGCGATGGTTCGCGTGCGCCTCCGGGTGCTCGACAGCATCTTCGTCGACCAGCTGTCATTCGTTGATGGCGAGGATGGCTGGCGCATCGTCGCGAAGGTCTGGAGCCGCGAAAGCGCCGCCTAGGCCCAGACCGGGGCGTCTGCACCGAGGTCGCGCGGCGGCTTGTCCCAGTGCAGTGGGCGACCGTCGATCGTCAGTGGACTGCGCAGCAGGCGGGCGTCGCCCCACGGGGTTTCGAGCTGGGTGGTTTCGGGCTGGGTGGTTTCGGGGCCGGTGGTTTCGAGCTGGACGGATTCGGGCTGGGCGGTTTCAGGCGACTCATCCCACGGAAGCGCGAGCGCCGTTCGTGCGAGGCTGAGTTTCGCGGTGCTGCCCTGCCCAGAGTCGCGTCGCCGACGAAGCCCCTCGAGAGCGGCTGCCGCGGCGAGGTATCCAGTCGCGTGGTCAAGGGCCTGCACGGGAAGCGGCGACGGCGGGTCGCCGAACGCGATGCCGCTCGACATCTGCACGAGCGAATCGAAGCCGCGGCGATTGCGCCACGGGCCGGTCCAGCCGTAGGCGTCGATCGCGACGTCGACGATGCCTTCGTTGAGTTCGCGAATCGCGTCGTCGTCGAGCCCGAGGCGCTCGAGCGCGTCGGCGCGATATCCATGCACGATCACATCGGCCTCCGCGATCAGCAGGCCGAGCTTGCGCATGCCGCCCGCATCGTGAAAGCTCGCCCGCGCCGAACGCTTACCAAGGGTCATCTCTGGCGAGACGGCCGGCTCGTTCCAGTCCGGCGGGTCGATGCGCAGCACGTCGGCACCGAGCCCGGCGAGAAAGCGCGTCGCCACCGGGCCAGCGATGACACGAGTGAGGTCGAGCACCTTGAAGCCCGGCTCACGCTCAGAGTGTCCGACGCTCGCCCATGCGATGAGCGGCTCGGCTGCCACCGCGATGCCCTGGGGATGCGCTGCCCACTGCGCTGGGCTGCGCAGCACGGCAGCGGCTCCCCCGGAATCGACGACCGCATCTTCGACTTCCTTGGCGGTCATCTGAGCCACGGTGGCGGTGATCCGCCCTCGCTCGTCTCCCCCCTCGCCGACCTCCAGTGCGAGAATCGCCGCGAGCCGGTGGTGCGGTGCGTTGGTGTGAATGCGCACCCAGCCGTCGGTTGCGCGGTAGTCGCCGGCCAGCTCATCCCACGGCGAGGGTAGCTGCCACCCGACCGGGCGCAGCGCCGGGCCAAACCACGCGTCAGCGAGCGGTCGATCGACGACAACCTCACCCCCGGCCGCCAACCCGGCCGTAGCAATCGCGGCGGCGGCGAACTGCGACACCGCATAGCGAGACTCGAGCGTGCCCGCGCCACGGAACGACACCGGCGGATGAGCGCGCTCACTGACCGCAGACCACATCACCTCGACGAGCTCGTTCACCCTCCCACCGTACGCTGCGCGAACGCACGGGTGAGCATGGCACACATCGAAAAGCCGACGAGTTGAAGGTCGAGAGCACCGGTGGCACGCCGCGAGAAAACCGCCCTCGGGCAAAGTCGCGGTTCTGCTGCGACACTGGACGAGTGGACAATCACCCAGAGCTCGAAGGCTACGAACCCGTGGGGCCGAAGCCGCTTCGGCCGCGATGGTTCCGTCGAGCGGTACAGGCCGCAGCCCTGCTCGGGATCGCGTTGCTTATCGTGCCGATCCTCGCATCCCAGGCTCGCATCGCGAGTGTGTCTGCGCAGAACTGGTGCGCGGTGTGGGTTGACTACGAGGTGTCAGAGCCGAGCGTTGCGGCGGCGCGATTCGAGCTGTTCGGCCCCGGCGTGCTCGGCTGGGAGTGCTATGCGACCAAGGTGATCGGCGGCGAGCGGTATATCGGGTACCTCGGCATCATCCCAGGGCCGCCGAATCTCGACGACGGGCGCGTGCTGCTCTAGCTCAAGCGCTAGCGCTAGCGCGAGCCCGAGCCCGAGCGCGAGCCCGTGCGCCGCGGAGTTGGCCGCGCTGAGGTTACAACCGTCGCATTGCCAACAACGCCTCGCACGGCCGGGCGCACAGTCGGGCGCACTGCTCTAGCTCGAGCCCGTGCGCCGCGAAGTTGGCCGCGCTGAGGTTACAACCGTCGCATTGCCAACAACGCCCCGCACCGCCGGGCGCACTGCCGGGCGCACCGCCGGGCGCACCGCCGGGTGGTACAGGGTTAGGCAGCTCCGTCGAAGAGGGAGGTCACGCTGCCGTCGTCGAAGACCTCGTAGATCGCGCGAGCCAGCAGCGGCGAGATGGGCAAAACGGTGAGCGAGGGGAAACGCTTTTCTGCGGGGATGGGCAGCGTATCCGTCACGACCACTGAGTCGATGAAGTCACCTTGCAGCAGGGTCACCGCCGGCTCAGAGAACACCGCGTGCGTCGCAGCCACAATCACGCGCAGGGCGCCGGCGGTCTTGAGTGCCTCTGCGGCCTTCGCGATCGTGCGGCCGGTGTCGATCAGGTCATCGACGATGAGGCAGACGCGCCCCTCGACCTCGCCAACAATTTCGTGCACCGACACCTGGTTCGCGACCATCGGGTCACGCCGCTTGTG
>JANONY010000362.1:0-4514 GCA_031421055.1 Actinomycetes bacterium
TGCCGTTGCCGAGGAAGCCGACAACGACTTCACCACGCTTCAGCTCGATCGTTTCGAGGAGGGGTTGGCAGCGCTTTCGGCTGCGGGGCACCAGCCGCCCGTCGAGCATGCCGCCAACTCGGCAGCGGCTATTCTTCATCCGGGGGCGCGCCGCCAACTCTCACTTTTGGGCCTCTCCCCGCCCACCCCACACCAAAAACCCCACGACTCGAGGCTAAGCAAAGGCGTTTTGCCAAGCAAAACGTCGGCGAAACCCCGGATGGCGCCGCTACGTCGTTGCTGCTGCAGCACCCGCACCCGCTGGCGCGGCAGGCGCGGCGGACGGCGCGGGCGATGCTGCAGGGGTCGTGGCCGCGGCCGCAGAGGCCTTCTTCGGTGCGGCAGGGCGCGAGTCGTTTTGGTAGAAACCCGAGCCGGTGAAACTCACACCGACGGCACTGAAGACCTTGCGCAGTTGTGCTCCGCAGGTCGGGCAGACGGTGAGCGACTCATCCGTAAATGACTGCTGAATATCGAATGCGGTCTTGCATTCGCTGCAACGGTAAGAGTAGGTGGGCACTGCGATCCTTAGCTGACGCGGGGAAGTTTCGTGATGCCTGACGGTGTAACAACACCGTCGACGCGTTGGTCGTGCACCTCGGAGGGTACGGTGCCAAGCAACTCACTGTCGAAGATGACAGCATAAACCGGCGGGCGACGCTGCATCGACCCGAGCGTCCTGTCGAAGTAGCCTCGACCCCAGCCCATGCGCATGCCTGACTCGTCAACGCAGGCCGCCGGCACGACGATGAGATCGACGCTGTTGATCGCGATCGGCCCGAGCAGCTCCGTCGTAGCGACGGGCATGCCCTGCACGTCAATGCTCTCGTCTTTGCCGTCGTAGGGTGCCCAGTCGAGCAGCCCGTCTTCTCGAGAGAACGGCACGAGCACCCGAATGCCCTCGCTGCATGCCCACGCGAGAAAGTCGCGGGTGTTCGGCTCGTCGGGGGTAGATAGGTACGCCGCCATCGACCGGACGCCGCGTGCCAGCTCCCTCAGATTCGCGGTCAGCGAGGCGGTGGCCAGTTCTCTCTCGCGGGTCGGGGTGATACGCCGCCGCTCACGGATCTCGGCGCGTAGGGCGCGCTTCTCGTTGCCAATCCCCAGCTTCATGCAGTCATTCTAAGCAACGATGCCCGTTACCCTTGGGGGCATGGCATCCCAGATCACTAAAGCGGTTATCCCAGCGGCGGGCCTCGGTACTCGGTTTCTACCCGCAACCAAGGCGATGCCGAAAGAGATGCTTCCCGTCGTCGACAAACCGGCCATTCAATATGTGGTCGAAGAGGCGGTTGCTGCTGGCCTGACCGATGTGCTGATGATTACCGGCCGAAACAAGAGCGCGCTAGAGAATCATTTCGATCGCATGACCGAACTTGAGGCGACGCTCGAAGAGAAGGGCGACATTGACAAGCTCGAGAAGATCGAATTCTCGAACGATCTAGCCGACGTGCACTATGTGCGCCAGGGCGACCCGCGCGGACTCGGTCACGCCGTGCTGCGCGCTCGCATGCACGTGGGCAACCAGCCGTTCGCCGTGCTACTTGGCGACGACCTTATTGACGCGCGCGACGTATTGCTCTCGCGCATGATCGAGGTGGCAGGCCAGCGTTCAGCCACCGTCATCGCGCTGCTCGAGGTCGATCCGGCGAGCATCCACCTCTACGGAGTCGCCACCGTCGATGCGACCGACCAAGACGACGTCGTGCGCATCACCGGCCTCGTCGAGAAGCCCTCGCCCGGCACTGCTGCCTCCAACCTCGCCGTCATCGGCCGCTATGTATTGCAGCCAGAGGTGTTCGACGTGCTTGAGCGAACCGCGCCTGGCAAGGGTGGCGAGATTCAACTGACCGACGCCTTGCAAGAGCTCGCGAGCCAGAACATCGCCGGCGGAGTATTCGGCGTCGTCTTCCGCGGCCGACGCTATGACACCGGTGACCGCCTCGACTACATCAAAGCCATCGTGCAGCTCGCCGTCGAGCGTGACGACCTCGGGCCAGAACTGCGCCCGTGGCTGAAAAACTTTGTCTCTGGTCTCGACTAGGTGACCGTGCTAACCCCCACCCTGCGCGAGGGCGACATCACGATTCGCCCGATTCGGCTGCGTGACGCGCGTTTGCTCGAGCGCGAGTTGCTGCAGAACCGCGACTGGCTGCGGCGATGGGAGGCGACCAACCCGGTTGCGCCGATGAATTTTGATGTGCGTGGCAGCATCCGCAGTCTGCTCGCTCACGCACGCGACGGGTTGGGGCTGCCCTTTCTGATCGAGTACAAGGGCGAGATCGCCGGCCAGCTCAACGTCTCCGCGATCGCCTACGGCTCTGTCTCATCGGCAACCATCGGCTACTGGGTGTCGGAGCGATTCGCTGGAAAAGAGCTGACCCCAACGGCGGTCGCACTCGCGACCGACCACTGCTTCTTCAGCATGGGTCTGCATCGCATGGAGATCTGCATTCGCCCAGAGAACGAGCCCTCGCTGCGTGTCACCGAGAAGCTTGGCTTTCGCTATGAGGGGCTGCGCCGCCGCTATATTCACATCAACGGTGACTGGCGCGACCACTTCTGTTTCGCGCTCACCGTCGAAGACGTGCCGACCGGGGTGTTGCGCCGCTGGCGCGACGGCGCGGTGCCCTCGGGCCTTGGATCCGTACCAGAGGCAGACCGCCGACTCGCCCTCGGCTAGCGGGGGCTGCGGTCGCGTCGCTCATACTGTTGGGGGCATGGAACTTGACGGCGGTGGCGTGGGCGGGGGAGTGCTCATCGCGCTCGCCGCTGCGCTGTGGCTCGTCTATCTGATTCCGTCCTGGCTTCGCCGCCGCGAGTACCTCGCGACGGAGCGCAATGCCGTGCGTCTACAGCAGACGCTTCGCGTGCTCGCAGAGACGGCAGAGGTGCCGGTCGCTGTGCGCGCAGAGACCACGGCGCGGTCGGTGGTGCAACAGCAGCGCGAGCTGCGGCGTGTGCAGGCTTCTGTCGCGCCTGTTTTGTCGCCGCAAACCATCGCCGCGCGGCGGCGGAAGCGCACACGGGCGTTGAGCTCCGTCGTGCTGCTGGGCAGTGTGGCCACGATTGGCGTGCAGCTGGCGCTGATGGCGTCGAGCGGGATTGCGGCTGGGGCGTTTGCGGTTGGGGCGTTTGCGGTTCTGGGGGTAGGCGGGGTTGGGGTTGTCACATCCCTCGGTCTTTTGCGTCGGCTCGCCGTGCTGTCGCGCTCGCGAGCCGTGGTGGGCGAGCGCTCTGCGCTGCGCAAGACGACCTCGCGCGAGCGAATCGAGCCCGTCGAGATCGCGTGGACCCCCGTGCCACTACCCAAGCCGCTCTACCTCTCGCGCCCCGTGATGGACCACGTCGTCGTCGAGGCCGAAGTCGCCGCGGCCGAGCTGCGCCAGGCCGCTGCAGAGGCCGAAGCCAGGCTGCGGGCCGCGCAGGCCAGCGTGCCTAGCATTGAGCGGGTCGAGCCTGTCGAGACCCCGCGTCGCCTAGCCACCCTCGACATCGACGAAGTGCTTCGTCGCCGTCGCCGCGCAGCAGGCTAGCGGGCACCCACTGCTCTGGTAACGTAGGCACCGCACGTTTCACCCGTGCAACGGGCCCTTGGCGCAGTTGGTAGCGCGCCTCGTTCGCATCGAGGAGGTCAGGAGTTCAAATCTCCTAGGGTCCACCATAGAAGGCTTACTAGAACCGCGACCCTTGTGATTGTGGTCTGGATCGGGGAGCGCCAGAGGTTTGACGCTATCTTCTCGCGCTCAGTCGCACGGCGCGATCGATCCGTCCGCCGGCACCACCGGCGCGGACACGGAAACGTTGTTCCCCCAGCCATCGGCCACGAGCACCCTCACTGTCGTAGGAGGCCAGCCTGGCGACAGGGTGTATTGCTCCCGGGCGGCGAGTCCGCCTGGCACTAGGGCCAACAGTGGGTCCCACACTGGGTGCCTAATGCCCGTGATAGATCCGTTGTCGCCGAACGTTGCGAAATAGGGGACAGAGGCAGGGTTGCCGGGGGCCCCGGTGGTATGGCTGCCCTGGCCCACAAGTTCGTGCTCCTCCCAGATCTTCCACTCATCGCTTCCCTCACAGAGGAGGCCCCAGTAGTGGTAAATGACTGTCGTGGGGTTGCCGACATTGTCCAATGCAGGCGCTGAGCCGCTGAGTTCGAATTGGTATCCTTTCGGGTCGCAGAGTTTCTCGGCTCTGTCCGGGTCGGCGGGTCGGCCCATCACCGTCCAGAAGTCGACCAAGATGTCCGGATCCGGTCCGGCCTGGCATTTGGTGATGGCCGCTTTCTCACATTCGGTGTAGCGAGCGTCCATCGCGGCGATGACGTCGGTGATCCTCGCCAGACTCGCGGCTTCGCCGGCATCGGTCATGCCCAGGAGTTGGAGTTGCCGCTCGAACCCGATCACGGTGCGCAGATAACTGCCGATCGCCTCGCAACTGGATGCCGCCGCCTGCCTGCGCTTATCGACCACTTCCCG
>JANONY010000363.1:0-1612 GCA_031421055.1 Actinomycetes bacterium
ACCGTCGTGCTTCGCAAGGCGGGCGATGTGATTCCAGAAGTGCTCGGACCAGTCGTCGAACTGCGCGACGGCTCCGAGCGCGCCTTCGTGATGCCGACCCACTGCCCAGAGTGCGGCACCGCCCTTGCTCCGGCCAAAGTGGGCGACGTCGACCTTCGCTGTCCCAATGCGCGGTCGTGCCCCGCGCAAGTGCGAGGGCGGGTAGAACACATCGGCTCCCGCGGCGCGCTCGACATCGAGGTGCTGGGTGAAGTGACGGCCGCCGCGCTCACCCAACCGCTGTATCCGCCCATCCCGCCGCTCGTGACAGAGGCTGGCTTGTTCGCACTGACCATCGATGACCTCGTGCCGATCGAAGTCGAGATTCGGGATCACGAGACCGGCCTGCCAACGGGCCGCACCGATGCGCCCTTCCGCCGCAAGCGCCAGCCCAAGGATGGCGAGGGCGACAGCGACTACGTTCCGTCGGCGAACGCGCTCAGCCTCATCGCCAACCTCGAGATTGCTAAGACCAAGCCGCTGTGGCGCATTCTGGTCTCGCTCAACATTCGCCACGTTGGGCCGGTCGCTGCACGCGCGCTCGCGGACTACTTCGGCTCGATCGACGCGATTCGCGCGGCCAGCCGTGACGAGTTGGCCGCGGTCGACGGCGTCGGTGGCATCATCGCCGACGCACTGATCGACTGGTTCACGGTCGACTGGCACCTCGAGATCGTCGAGCGGTGGTGCGCGGCCGGAGTGCAGCTCGCGACTCCCGATCACCCCGGCCCTGGCGCCGCTGCTCGTCTTGATGGACCCCTAGCCGGGCTCACGGTTGTCGCCACGGGCTCGATCGACGGGTTCACGCGCGAGGGCGCGCTCGAGGCGATCATTGCTGCGGGAGGCAAAGCGGCATCCAGCGTCAGCAAAAAGACCGACTTCATTGTCGCCGGCCCGGGAGCGGGCTCCAAGCTCGCCAAGGCAGAAGAACTCGGACTCAGGGTGCTCAGCGCCGAGCAGTTCGCTGTACTGCTCGACAAAGGACCAGCCGGGCTGTAAACGCCGGCTCTGCACGGCTCCGCGCTATCACGCGTTTCCCGAGAGATGAAGGGCCGCCCATCGGCGGTTTACCCGCGTGCCAATTGCAGATGACATTCTTTAGACAATGCCTGTTGCCTCATGTCAATACCTCCGGGAACGTTCTTCGTTGCCTCATTTGGGAACCCCGCCTGGGGTAGGTGTTCCAGGCCCGTCGGGGGGACTTTGCACTAAACGGTGTTTTCGGCCCGACGCGCCGAGCGTGAGCTCGGCGGGAAAGGTGCCGTTATGACTACGACACTCGATGTTGTGAAATCTAAGAAGTTGGAATCCTCCGCGGAGGAAACTGCGGCGAGAGAGCTGGTGCGTTTGGCCAGAGAGCAGGGTTTGTAGCTGACCGGGCCGGATGGACTGCTGAAGCAGTTCACGAAGACCGTGCTGGAAACGGCGCTGAACGAGGAGATGACTGAACACCTCGGGCACGAGAAGCATCAAGCCGACCCCGGTCGTTTTGCTTCGAACGTGCGCAACGGCACCCGGCCGAAGACGGTTCTCACCGAGGCGACGGGGCAGGTCACAATCGAGGTCCCGAGGG
>JANONY010000364.1:0-1837 GCA_031421055.1 Actinomycetes bacterium
GCACATCGACACCGACTCTCCTCTGAATGGTGTCGCGAACGGCGGCCTGCTCGCAGTGGCCACGTACCTCGTCGTGCTGCTCGTGGGTACGGTCGTGCTGTGGTGGCGTTACCGGTGGGTCGAGCGATGACATCGCTTCCAGTCCCAAGCCCTGCTGCCGGCGGCCTCGATCCGGCATTCGTAGTCGATCCCACCGTCGAGGTGGATGCCGCGTCGGTGTGGTTCGGACCCAAGGTGGCGTTGTCCGAACTGAGTTGTTCGTTCGGCCCCGGCGTGAGCGGGCTGCTCGGACCGAATGGCGCCGGCAAGACCACGTTGATGCGGGCGATGACAGGCCTCGTCGGCGTCAACGAAGGATCGGTACGCGTCGAAGGCCGCGACCCTCGCCGCGATCGTGGGGTGCACGCCCGGATGTCGCTCGTCCCCGAGGACGAAGCAGTCCCGGCGGGGCTCACCGCGCGACAGTTCGTCCGCTACATCGCCGATCTCCACCAGGTCGCCGACCGGGACGCACCGGACGCCGCCCTTCGCGCGGTCGACCTGTTCGACGTCGCCGATCGGGACGTAGACACCTTCAGCAAGGGGATGCGCCAGCGCACAAAGATCGCTGCCGCACTGGTCACCGATCCGCAGGTGCTCGTGTTGGACGAGCCGTTGAACGGTGCCGATCCAGTACAACGAGTGCATCTCATCTCGCTGTTCAAGGCACTCGGTGCTCGAGGGCGCACCGTGATCGTCAGCTCACACGTCCTCAACGAGGTCGAACGGCTCGCCGAAAGAGTCATCGTTCTCGTGCACGGCCGGTTGGCGGCAGCGGGCGGTCACCGAGCGATTCGCGACGCGATGGACGACACGCCGCGCCACGTCCTCGTCCGCTCCGACGGTGGCCGACGGTTGGCGGCCTCGCTCGTTGGGCTGGAGTCCGTGACCGGCGTGACCTTCGACCACAAGCGCGACGGGCTGGTGGTGCAGACCCTCCAAGCCCGCGAGCTCGCCAAGGCACTCCCCCGTATCGCCAAGGACTCAGCGATACGGCTGCTCGAAGTGCGCGCTCTCGACGACTCGCTGGAGAGCCTGTTCAGGGAGTTGGTGCGATGACCTCGCCCACTGCGTCCACGGCGGAACGTTGGCGTCCGACACCACGCCTGATCGCCATCGTCATCTACACCTGGCGCTCCTGCTTTCCTCCGAAGCGTTGGGCTGCCATCGCGTTGCCGTGCGCCGGCGCGCTGCTGTTCGGGCTGCTGGCCCACGCCGCCAACAACCGGCCTGATCAGGCGTTCGCCAACGTCGGCGCTGAAGGCATCTTCGGGCTCGTGATGCCTATCGCCGCCCTCGTGATCGGCGACTCCGTGCTCGGGTCCGAGGTCCGCTCGGGAACCTTCCACTTCACGTGGCTCTCACCGACACCGACATGGCAGATCGTGCTCGGACGTTGGAGCGGAGGCTCGATCGTCGCTCTGCTCAGCATCGCGCCATCGGCCGCCATCGCTGCGTTGGTCGCCGGCAGTCCCGACAGCGCGTGGCCGGCCTTCGTTGCCGCCGCCATCGGGAGCTTTGCGTACATCGCGATCTTCATCGCAATCGGATGCCTGACCCGGCGCACCGCAGTGTGGTCACTCGCGTTCGTGTTCCTCATCGAGCGACTGCTGGGCGCAGCACTCACCGGGATCGCTCAGCTCTCCCCGACGTGGGAATCGCGTGCGATCTTCGTCGGCTTGATCGACGACGCACCCAGCCGTCTGGAACGCGACGGCATACCGCAGGGTGCGGGCGCAGTCGTCCGGCTCCTCATCGTGACCATTGTCGCCCTCGCCCTCGCCAACTGGCGCATGAA
>JANONY010000365.1:0-10389 GCA_031421055.1 Actinomycetes bacterium
TTGTCGAGTTGACACCGCGGGCCCTCGTTGGCAATGCGGCAGTTACAACCGTCGCATTGCCAACAAAACCCCGCGCGGTCGGAATGCGGCAGCGGCAGCACCTCGCTCAGGCGCGAGCGCCTAGGGCCGCGGGGTCGCCGAGGGCCGCAGTCTCGCCGAGGGCCGCGGTCTCGCCGAGCGCGTCCGCGTCGAGGATCGTGTAGCTGTAGCCCTGCTCGGCGAGAAATCGCTGCCGGTTCTGCGCGAAGTCCTGGTCGACAGTATCGCGCGCGACGAGTGTGTAGAAGCTCGCGGGTAGCCCGCTCTCTTTCGGCCTCAACAGTCGCCCGAGGCGCTGCGCCTCTTCTTGTCGCGAGCCGAAGCTGCCGCTGACCTGAATGGCGACGGATGCCTCAGGCAAGTCGATCGAAAAATTGGCCACCTTGCTCACTACCAACAGCTTCGATCGCCCAGAGCGGAACTCCTCATACAGCCGTTCCCGCTCGGCTACCGGTGTCGCGCCGGTCAGGGTCGGTGCACCGAGCATCTCGCCAAGCTCGTCGATTTGGTCGAGGTATTGGCCGATCACGAGGATGCGCTCGCCCGCGTGCCGAACCACGAGTTCGCGGACGACGGCGACCTTCGCTTCCGCCGTCGCGGCGAGCCGGTAGCGCAGGTCGTCGGCGGCTGCGGCGTACTCGAGGCGTGCCTGCTGCGGTAGGTCGACGCGCACCTCGAAGCAGTTGGCCGGCGAGATGAAGCCTTGGGCCTCGATCTCTTTCCATGGGGCATCGAAGCGCTTTGGTCCGATCAGGCTGAACACGTCGCCCTCGCGTCCGTCTTCGCGAACGAGGGTTGCGGTGAGGCCGTGCCGCCGCCTGGCCTGAAGCTCTGCCGTCAACTTGAAGACCGGCGCCGGTAGCAGATGCACCTCGTCGTAGATAATGAGGCCCCAGTCGAGGGCGTCGAGCAGGGCGAGGTGTGCGTATTGACCGGCTCGCTTTGCGGTGAGAATTTGGTAGGTCGCGATCGTGACCGGCTTGACCTCTTTCACGTGTCCCGAGTACTCGCCGATTTCGTCCTCGGTCAGCGTCGTTCGCTTGAGTAGTTCGCTGCGCCACTGACGCGCTGAGACCGTGTTGGTCACCAGGATGAGCGTGTTGGTCTTCGCCTTGGCCATCGCCCCAGCGCCCACCAGTGTCTTGCCGGCGCCGCAGGGCAGCACAACCACGCCAGAGCCGTTGTCGAGAAAGCTCGAAATCGCGTGCTCTTGGTACTCGCGCAGCGCCCAGCCGTCTTCGACGAGTGCGATCTCGTGGGGGGTGCCCGGCGTGTATCCCGCGCGGTCTTCCGCCGGCCAGCCGAGCTTGAGCAGCTGTTGCTTGAGTTCGCCGCGCGCCCATGGTTGCATCACGACGGTGTGCTCATCGCGTTGCTCGAACAGCAACTCGGCGATCTTCTTTGCGCGACGAATCTCGGCGAGCACACTGCGGTCGGTCGCGGTGAGCAGCAGAACGCCGTCGGCATCGCGCTCGATGACGAGTCGGCCGTAGCGATTGACGGTTTCGGTGATGTCGACCGAGACACTCTGCGGAATCGGAAAGCGCGAGTAGCGCTCGAGTGTGGCGAGCATGTCGGCCGCGGTGTGACCGGCCGCGCGGGCGTTCCAGAGGCCGAGGCGGGTGATCCGGTAGCTGTGGATGTGCTCTGGTGCCCGCTCGAGCTCTGCGAATACAGCGAGGTCGTGGCGAGCGTCTGCTGCCTGCGGGTGAGCGACCTCGAGCAGCACCGTTCGGTCGCTCTGAACGATGAGTGGGCCGGGGAGGGTGCTTTCGGGCATCCCTCTAGTCTGCCGGTCTTACCTCAACGATGCTCGTTAAGGGCAGGGTGCGCTCGATGTCGGCTTTGCGGTCGCGGGCGCGAAGGCGTCCGCCGCCGAGTCCGGTTGGCTCTAAGAGGTAGTCGGCGGTCGTGCCGTTGGGCATCCTGACCACCACGATGACGGCCGTGCGCGCCTTGACCGCGACCTCGAGCTGGCGCTCTAGCCAAGCCGCGCCGGTGTCGTCGTCGCGCCCCGCCGTCGCACGCAGCCGCTCGACGATCGCGGCTGCGTGGTCGCGTGGCGTGACCGTCGTGCTCGCCAGCGCTGCGCGCTCGAGCACGACAGCTCGCCCGCTGCTGTCTTCGGCTGCCACCGGGTACCGCGCATCGTTGAGCGCCCAAAACACAACCTCTAGCGCAAGTCGGCTGCTCAGCCGACTGCCGTCGCTGTGCAGGCCAAGGGGCGAGAGTCGCTGGTCTGCACCGAGGGTGCGCAGCAAATCGAGGTCGTCGGAGCGCACGTAGCTGCCGCCACCGGCCTCGCCAACGCGTACGAGTGCGTGGCGTCGCTCGGTTTCAGCGATGAGGTAGTCGAGGGGCTGCGGGATGCTGCCGAGCGAGATGGACCCGAGAAATTCGCGAAGCGAGGCGGCGGTCGCGCCATAGTGGATCGCGCGGTTGATGCTCTCGCCACTGACGCGGTAGGTGGTGGCGAGCCCGCGGCTCTCGACGTCTGCGAGGGCGCGCAGCTGTGAATCGAGGGGGGCTGCGAGGGGGCCAGGCGAGACGATCGTCAGGTCGTGCTGCAGGTACACCTTGTCGACTTCTGCCGGAAACAGCGGCGCGATCGCCTGTGCCGCGCCGATGGGGCTACCGGCGAGCAGGTGGGTTCCCGGCGTGCTTGGAGCGGCATGCGCTGTGATGCCGAGAAGTTCTGCCCTCGCGGCTTGGGCGGCGATCCGCTCGCTCATCCAGTGGCCGCTCGCGGGGTAGAGCCAGCGCACCCACTCGGTGAGGTGGTCGCCCCAGATCGCGTGCCGCCGTTCGGTGAGCAGGGTGTGCACATCGTCGGGTAGAGCGGCAAGCCATGAGGTTGTCAACTGCACCCAGCGGTCGATGCTCGCAAGCAACTGCCAGTCGGATGCACCAGCGGCCGGCACCCAGCCGCCACCGCCAAGCTCGATGAGGCCCGCACTTTCAGCCACGGCCACGAGCGCCGGCAACTCGTCAAGCGCGACCCCTGCCGCGGTACTCAGTCGTTTCGAGTCGGGCAGTGCAATGCCGCCGCGCGCGAGTTGCCGCGCCGGCTGACGCCGTAGCTCTTCGACCACTTCGAGCACCGCGAAGGTGGTGCTGAAGGCGCGCTCTGCCGCAGCGTGATCGGTGAAGGTCGAATCGACCAGGCTGACCGCTTCGAGCGCTGACGGCTCGTCGCCCGCAAGCACCGCTGGCGCCCAGCTCGCCACAACCTCGCGAACAGCGTCGTATGGCATGCCGTCGTCGACCAGTGCGAGCTCATCGAGTTGGGTCGCGCGCTTCGGGTCAAGCGTGCCGCCGGTGACGCCGAGCAGGGAGTGGCGGTCGAGCCGGCTGAGCGCCGCCTCAACGCTCGCTCGGTCGAGCAGGCGGTCGGCGAGGTCGAAAAAGTCTTTGATTGCGACGTCGCGAACATCGCGTGCACGCAGCAGTTCGACGAGGGCACCGTCGTTCATCGCGCGGAGGCGACTCGCGAGGGCGAGGGCCGAACCGTTAGTTGGCGGCATCCCCTGCGGCGCGGTTGCGTCGGATCCCGAGAACGATGAGGAAGGCGAGTCCGAAGAGAACCCCGAGAATCATTCCGACCGCCGGAAGCACCTTGACCGTGAGCCAGATGCCGCTGTTCGTGTCGACTTTGGCGGAGGCGCCGATGATGATCGCGAGAATGCCAAGGATCGAGAGGCCGAAGGCCGAGGCGGACATGTTGCGGAGCACGCGTTCGCTACGATGGATCTCTACTGGAGTGTTTTCTGCCACAGTGACAAGGATAGAGGCACAATGGTGCCGCCCATTGCGACAGCACCACCCGAGGGAGTATGCGAGATGCCTACCGGCAAAGTCAAGTTCTACGACGACGAGAAGGGCTTCGGCTTCATCACGTCTGACGACGGTCAGGAAGTCTTTCTGCACGCCTCCGCCCTGCCCGCTGGTACCACCGGCGTGAAGGCGGGCACCAAGCTCGAGTTCGGTATTGCCGACGGCAAGAAGGGCGCGCAGGCACTCTCTGTGCGAGTACTCGAGGCACCGCCCTCGCTTGCCAAGCTCAACCGCAAGCCCGCGGATGACATGGCGATCATTGTCGAAGACCTCGTCAAGATGCTCGACAGCATCGGCTCGGACCTCAAGCGCGGACGCTACCCAGACAAGAGCCACAGCGGCAAGATCGCCCAGATGCTGCGCAAGGTCGCGGACGAACTGGATGCCTGAGCAAGCCTTGTCTGATTTGGCTGCGATCGCGCGCACAGCACTGCTCGAGATCACTGCGGATGCGACCATCGGTGCGCACTCCGGCTCGGTGGAACTCGACGGCGTGACGACCGTCACCTTCGAGGCGGCCATGGCCGGATACCCGGGCTGGCACTGGACGGTCGGCATCGCGACGCTTCCCGACACCGAGCCGAGCGTGCTCGAAGTCGAGCTCATGCCGGGCGACGGCGCGCTGCTCTCGCCCGATTGGGTTCCATGGAGCGATCGACTCGCCGAGTACGAAGCCGCGCAAGAGGCGGTCGCGGCCGAAGACATTGACGACGAGTCGACCGAGATCAGCGACGACGTGCTCGATGACGACGAGCCTGACGACGATGACGACGACGACGATGACGACGACGATGACGACGATGACGACGATGACGATGACGACGACGATTTGGGCGGCGACCTTCTGCACGGCGGCGATCTCGACGGAGTCGACATCGACGATCTAGACGAGTCGGCTGATTCCGACGACGACGACGTCGATGATGCTGAGAATGACGACGATGACGATGTTGACGATGAGCGAACCTACTGAACTTTCTCGCCCCGGCGAAACCTGCTCGGCGAGATGCCGCGATCGCGACTAAACGCCGCGCTGAGTGCGAAGGCGTTGGCGTAGCCAACAGAAGAGGCCACCGAGTTCAGGGTCGATGACCCAGAGCGAAGCAAGTCGGCGGCGAGCCGCATGCGCTCTTTGCGTAGGAAAGTCATTGGCGGCTCACCAACGAGTTCGGCAAAGCGTCGGGCAAACGTAGCGCGAGAAACGGTCGTGGCGTTAGCGAGACTGCCGACACTCCAGGGAAGGGCGAGATCGTTTTGCATGAGTCGGATCGCCTTTCCGACCACCGGGTCAGCCCAAGCGGCGGCCCATCCGACGGCATGGTTCGAGGCGAACCAACAGCGCAGCGCCGCAATGAGCAGCAGGTCGAGCAGTCGATCGAGCACCGCTTCCTGCCCGATCGCGTCAACCTTTACCTCGCTGGACAACAGCGTCAGTAGTGGCCGCCCGAGTTGCTCTGGCGTCACGATCGCTATTCGCGGAAGCGCGTCAAGTAGGCGAGTCGAGACGTCGTTGGCGCGTTCGTACGTGCCGGTGATCACCACATCCGACGCGTCTTCTCCGCTGCCCCACGCGCGCACCCCAAGGGCGGGGAGCACGCGAAGCGCAGAACCGTTCACTGTGACGCAGTTTTGCCCAACCCCCACGATTGCCTGCACGGTGCTGCCGATCGCATCACTGAATAGATATGGCAATGGGCCGCGAACGAGGGCGACGCCACCCGGCTCGATGCGTGCACTCTCGCCGTCGTCAAATGAGACGTACGTTGCGCAGTTCACGGCGGCCAACAGCGTGAGCGGAGCGTGATCTTCGATGCGCAGGCACCACGGCGGTGCAAGGTGACTCTGAAGTACAAAAGCGCGCTGCGCACGGGGGCCATCGAGGAGGCGGGTCAAAGTATCCACTTCTAGACGTTTGCACATGCAAAAGGCGGTTGCAAGTATTCCGCGTCTCACCAGCCGCCGGTTGACTGAAAGCATGTTCACTCCTGCACTCGTCGTTGCCATCGTCGGAACCGCATGCATCGGGGGCGTGCTGTACGCCTTCTCGTCGTTCGTGATGTCAGCGCTCAATCGCCTCCCCGCACCGGATGCGGTGCGCGCCATGCAGTCGATTAATCTCAGAGCGGAACGGCCGCCGCTCTTGACCATGTTTGTGGTGCCGCTGATCGCCGCCGTGAGCCTCTCACTCGGTGCGGCACCGGTATCACCGCCGGCCTTCTGGTGGGTACTCGCTGGCACCGGGCTCTATCTTTTGGGGTGCATCGGCGTGACTCTGGCGGTGAACGTACCGCTCAACAACCGACTAGCAAAGGCGCCAGATGATGACGAGGCGACGTGGCGCGCGTACTCGCGGCCCTGGACCGCCGTAAACCACGTTCGCACGGCCGCGGCGCTTGCCGCGTCGGTTTCATTCGCCGTCGCCGCGCTGATGGCGGGTTAGACAATGTCAAGCAACTCAACGCACGAGATTAGGACGCCGAGAATCACCATGTGGACTTTAGTATTTGTGATCGCAACTGTCGGAACCGCGTGCGTGGCCGGTGTGCTTTTCGCCTTCTCCAGCTTCGTCATGCCAGCGCTCGGGCAGGTTCCCGCCGCCGAGGCGATTCGCGCGATGCAATCCATCAACGTCTTCGCCCAACGTGCCCCCTTCGGGCTGGTCATATTGGCCGCTGCGCTGGCCGCGATCGCACTGTCAATTCGGCACCTCTCCGCGTGGCAGGGCACGGCCTCGGTCTTGGTGCTCGTCGGCACCGCGCTCTATCTCGTGATTGGGTTTGGAGTTTCGGGCGCAATCAACATTCCACTCAACAACTCGTTGGCACTGGCGACGCCAAGCGCCGCTGACGCCGCAGCGGTGTGGCGTGCCTACACGCAGCCGTGGGAGCTCGCGAACCACGTTCGCACGGCAGCTGGGCTGCTAGCCTCGGCCGCCTTCGCGCTCTCGGCTCTCGTCAAATCCGCTTAAAGCGCGTCGACGACGTACTCAATGCAGGAGATCAAAGCCCGCACGTCGCTCGGCTCCACCGCGACGAACGTTGCAACGCGCAACTGGTTGCGCCCGAGCTTGCGATAGGGATCGGTGTCGACCACGCCGTTAGCGCGCAGCGTCGTGGCGACGGTGGCTGCATCCACCGAGGCATCGAAGTCGATGGTGACGACCACCTGCGAGCGGTCGGAGGGGTCGAGCACGAACGGCGTCGCGTAGTCACTTGCCGTGGCCCAACTGTAGAGCGACGACGACGACTCGAGCGTGCGGGCCGTGGCCCAGGCAAGGCCGCCGCTGCTGTTGATCCAGTCAATCTGGTTCTCCATCAGGAGCAGAGTCGAGATGGCAGGCGTGTTGAGCGTCTGGTTGAGGCGAGAATTGTCGATCGCGTTTTGCAGAGACAGAAATTCGGGGATGTAACGGCCAGATCCAGCAATCGTCGCGACCCGCTCGATGGCGGCCGGCGACATCAGGGCGAACCACAGCCCGCCCTCGGCGGCGAAGTTCTTCTGCGGGGCGAAGTCGTAGACGTCGGTTTCTGTCACGTCGACGTCGACTCCACCCGCCGCACTTGTCGCGTCGACGACGGTGAGGGCGCCCGGCGCCGCGACGCGAGTGACCGGCGCCATCACTCCGGTGGAGGTTTCGTTGTGGGGCCAGGCGTACACATCCACGCCGTCGACGATCTCGACCGTAGAGCGTGAGCCGGCCGGCGCGTTGCGAACGAGGGGTGCGGTGAGGTGCGGGGCCGTCGCCGCCTGCGCGAACTTTGCGCCGAATTCGCCGAAGGTGAGGTTCTGTGAGCGCTGCGAGATGAGCGAGTATGCGGCGGCATCCCAGAATGCGGTCGAGCCGCCGTTGCCGACCACGACCTCATAGCCATCCGGAAGGCGGAAGAGGTCAGCGAGCCCGGAGCGCACGCGCCCGACGAGGTCTTTGACGGGAGCCTGGCGGTGCGAGGTGCCGATGAGGGCCGAGTGAGCGGCAAGGTGGTCGAGTTGCTCTTGGCGCACTTTGGAGGGGCCGCATCCGAATCGTCCGTCGGCGGGCAGCAAGTCGGCGGGGATGGTGATCTCTGGCACGCACTCATTCTAGAAGAGGCCGTCAGCGCCCCCGATGCGCACTCGGTAGGCTTGGACGGCCCGCGTGGACCGAGAGTGAGGAGGCGTGCATGACTGATCTCGTTGACACTACCGAGATGTACTTGCGCACCATTCTCGACCTTGAAGAAGAGCAGATCGTGCCGCTGCGCGCTCGAATCTCTGAGCGCCTCAACCACTCTGGCCCGACCGTGTCGCAGACCATCGCGCGCATGGAGCGTGACGGTCTCGTGCACGTTGAGGGCGACCGCCACCTCGAGCTCACCGAGGCAGGCCGCGCTACGGCGACGCACGTACTGCGCAAGCACCGCCTCGCCGAGCGGCTGCTCGCCGACGTCATCGGGCTCGACTGGGCGTATGTGCACGAAGAGGCCTGCCGCTGGGAACACGTGATGAGCGAGCAGGTCGAGCGCCGCGTACTCGAAATTCTTGGCAACCCGACCGAGTCGCCCTACGGCAACCCGATTCCTGGGCTGGCCGAACTCGGCGTACCCGCCGCCCCCGCGTTCATGGACGGCGTGGTGAACCTGCTCGACAAGCTCTCCGGGTCGAGCGAGACGACGACCGCGGTGATCCGCCGTCTCGGTGAGCCGGTGCAGTTCGAGCCGGAACTTCTCACCCAGCTGAAGACCGCTGGCGTGGTTCCTGGCGCCACCGTCAACATCTCTGCGGCGGGCTCCTACGTCTTCGTCGCGGTCGATGGCAATGGCGAGGGCCTCGAGCTGCCCAATGAAATCGCAGTTCACATCTTCGTGTCGATCTAGGTGCGCCGTGTGCGCTAGCCGCATTTCGTGGTTTAGCCTGTACATCTTGGAGTTCACTGAAATCTAGGAGAGCCGAATGTCAGGCAGTCGCAGCGTCCAAACCGTGGATGCACGCGCCTGTCGCGCCATACGGCACAGTAGCGCGAGCGTGTTCATACGCGCGCGTAACGAGTAGGCACTGCCCAAGAGGCGGTGCCTTTTTGTTTCTCTACTCGCTTTTAGCTCGATGACCCCCGAGACGCATGTCGATCGCCTGCAAGCCGTGCAGGCCACTCGAAAGGGAAGCAATGCGAACTCTGGTACTCAACGCTGGTTACGAGCCGCTCACTGTCGTCTCGTTCAAGCGCGCCCTCGTGCTCGTGATGAACGAAAAGGCGACGATCGTGGCTGCCGACGCCGATAATCCGGTGTTCGGATCGCATGGCGCGTGGGATCGTCCAAGCGTCATCATTCTGCGCCGCTACGTTCGCGTGCCGAGCGGTCGCAGCGTTCCCGTCTCTCGCCGAGGCGTTCTGCGCCGCGATGCGCACCGTTGTGGCTACTGTGGCAACTCCGCGAACACCATCGATCACGTGCTTCCGCGGTCGCGCGGCGGCAAGGATTCGTGGGAGAACCTGGTCGCGTGTTGCCTCAAATGCAACAACCTCAAGGGGGACAAGACCCCTCAAGAGATGAACTGGAAGTTGCGCATGCTGCCAAAGGCGCCGCACGGAGTCTCGTGGTTGGTGCGCGGAATCGAACGCGAGATGCCCGATTGGGAAGAGTTCCTCGCGCCCGCGGCGTGATCCATTCCTTAGCTGAGGTTTTTGTTACCAAGTTGTGAGAAACGTGGCCCTCCCGTAGGGTCGAATTCGGTTGCTGTAATTCTCGTCGGATCAAGAGGCAATCTCGGAGGAGTTTCGCTGTGGTCGATTCTCAGCGCTACCCCGAAAGGGATGCACTGGATCACCTCTCTAGCGACTCTGCTTTCGACAGTCTCATCGGCGGTCAGCCGCTGCAGCAGTACTCAGTGCCGCTGCCGCTGCCTCCTTCTGACGCCCAGCAGTACCCGTCGCGCCGCGACGCGCGTGCCGCCGTTCCGCCGCGTCGCGCTGCCGCACCGAAGCCCGCGCGCACGAAGTCGCGCAAGCGCTCTGGCTCAACCCGGCCGACTCCACCACCCGCGTTCGTCAAACCCGCCGACTCTGCCTATCCGGTCGAGCGCGTCATCGTGGTGCGTCGCGCGGCCCCGGTGAAGAAGAAGAAGCGTGGAAGTGGGTTTCTGACAATTCTTGCGGTGGCCGGGCTGTTCGGATCCGTCGCTCTTCCCGCCTACGCCCTGAACCCGTTCCCTCCGGCAGATGCGAATCTCGCCGCCGTGGCCACGACTGACGACGTGGCGCTGAGCGTCAACGACGATGCCGTGACGCTCGAGACCGTACGCGGCGAGTTTGGGGCGACGACCGGCGCCGAGCTTCGCAACCAGCGCCGCACCACCTCAATTGCCGACAACTTCTCGGCCTACATGGCGTCTGGTGCTCGCGACAAGGGCGACGACTACCCGTGGTTCTCCGAGCTCGCAGTCAACCAGGGTGGCGGGCTCTCGCCCCTCAACTACTTCTACCGCCAGTGCGTCGACTTCGTCGCATGGCGTCTCAACCGCGACGCTGGCACCACCTCGGCA
>JANONY010000366.1:0-2107 GCA_031421055.1 Actinomycetes bacterium
ACTCGATGGCTTCTTCCAAATGAACCGAGCCGTTATAGACGGGAATAATCACGCTAATCGTCAGCCCGACTTGCTGCGCATCCGTGTCGCCTATCATGCACGCCCCTTCACGCTGAGCACTCGTCGAGCACGAGTTATAACTCGCCGGGCTAGTGACCTTTGCGGCATCCCCGTCCGGTCGGCCCGGGACGAGGCTGCGTCGGCCATGTTGAGCTGAGCCAGCGTCGCTTCACACAGCACGAGCAAGGCTCGAGCATGCACGTCGCCTTCAGCATCGGGTCGGCACACTGCGATTGCGGCGCGCAACCAGCGGTGCGCTTGGGTCGAGTCGCCAAGTCGACCGGCTTCACGCCCGAGAACATACAACGCGTCGCGAGCGGCAACTCTCTCTTCTACGACTTCTGAGCGAGCGAGCGTTTCAACGTCAGGCGAGATAAGAGCAATGAGCACTGATCGGTCGCCCTTTGGGTCATGAGCCGCCAGCTCCACAAAAAGCCGCGCGCGCCGCGCAGCGAGACGACCCACTGCCGAAGCCCGATCGAGCGGGCTACTCTGCGCCAGTTGAACCGCACCGCTGACGACAGCATCTGGCTCGATAGGCGCAAGCGCCAAGAGGCGATGGTAAGCAGACTGCTCACGAAGGTCAATCAGATCAAGATCGGGATGGCCGCCGGAGTCGAGCCAATTCTCGATCGCTCTGCCGCTAAGCTCAAAATAGCTGGCGGCGTGCCGAAAATTTTTGCGCTGCAGCAACTCACGCATGCCTAGCGCAAACGCAATGCCGGGAAGGGCGCCCGATGTCGGGCCAGTCGCTGCAAGAAGCTGGGTTTCCGGCGAATCAATATCGATGCCGTACACGGAACTGACCTGGTCGCGGAGCTGCGACAACAGCGGATCAACGTCATCGAATGCGCCACGCGCCACGACCGAGCGCAGCAATCGCGCGGCCATTCCGAGACGCAGCGGCGAAGGTTCGGCAGAACGATCCAACACCTCCCGGTAGTACCGTTCGACCACATCGTGAGGCATTCCCTCGCCCGTCGGTGGCGGTGACGCGTCGACTCGCGCCATGGCTCTCAGCGAAAGGCCAACCTGAGATACCGAGACCCAGCCGAAGCCGACACGCGTGAGCAGCGACGTGAGCGAGGCCGCGGTGACCAGGAACACGTGGTAGCCAGGGCTCAACGCGATCAGTGCGTCTGACTCGGAACTGTGCGGGCTAACCACCTCGGCATTCGGAGTCGTCAGCAGAACCGTACCGCCATCAGAAAGCTGCGCTTTCAGAGCCCGCAAGAAGCCAACCGGGTCTGGCACGTGCTCAAGCACTTCGCTGCTAAGAATTAGGTCAAACGTGCGACCGAGATTCGTACTCTCGAGCAAGTAGTCATTGACAATCTCGATTCCGAGTTCTTTGGCCCCACGAATCCCCGACAGCGATGGCTCAATTCCGAGGACGTCCCAACCGTATGCCGAGCGCGCGAAGTCAAGCGAGAATCCGTAGTTGCACCCGACATCGAGGAACGAGCCTACGGCAGCGGAATTCACTCGACCCAGCTCTTCGAGGATGGTGTGAATACCTGCACCGCACTCGAGATAGTGATCGATTGACTTATCGTCGGGTGATGAGTCCTTGGGAAGATCAATGATGACTAGGGATGCGCAGTCCGCGCACCGTCGAGCCGTGTATAGCACGTCGAGCGGATCAGAAAATGTAGCAGCTGCCAGCGCATTGCCACTCCAGCCGCAGACGGGACACACTATCGGGGCGGAGCTACCGAACCACTCGATAAACACTCTGAGACAGCACCCTTCGCGATTAAATGACTTGCTTCGCAGCACTCAGACTAGGCCATACGCGAACCGCGCAGAATCTTGCCTATCCGTAAACGGCCGCACGATAGTTCGCATATTGCGACATACCGACAAGGCGATACAGCAACCGAACGGATGCCGGCAGTTCTGCCTTCATCCACGCGATTCCCTCGGGAGTTGCGCGACCATTGCGTCAGTATCGCGGCAGCAGTCGGGTCTCGACAAGCTCAACCACGGCAAGCGCTAGATGTGCCCCGCCGCTTCCATCTGCCGCAGCTCTTTCTTGAGGTCGGCG
>JANONY010000367.1:0-8580 GCA_031421055.1 Actinomycetes bacterium
ACCGGCAATCGCCCCGGAAACCAACTCCGGGGTCGGCTCGAAAGGCCGACTTCTAGCCAGAAGCAGCGGATCGGGCCGCAGGGCAAACGCGTACGTCGCGGCAGCGAGCAGCTGGGCCACAATCGCGATGGCGAACGACCCCGTCTTTTCTGGCAGCGACAACCACTCGGCGACGTACACGCCGGGGCCGAACAGGTTGGGCCCAACCACGGCGCCGACCGTCGTCGACCAGACGACGATCGAGAGGTCGCGGCCGCGGGTGCGCGGCGAAGCGTTGTCGGTCGCGGCGAACCTCGCCTGCAGGCTCACTGCAACGCCAACGCCAAGCATGGCCAATCCGAGCAGCAGCAGCGGAAAACTGGTGAGCCCAACGGCGAACAGCGTCAGGGTGGAGCCAGCCGCGGCGATGAGTGCACCCGTCGCGAGCGACACACGGCGACCGCGAGCCTGCGCGAGTCGAGCGAGCGGAATCGCAATCGCCGCAGCGCCGAGCGTGCTCGCGGTCGCGGCGGCGCCCGCCCACGCCTCGGAGCCGGACACGTCGGTCGCGAGCACCGCCCCGAGCGAGACGGTGGCACCCTGACCGAGACCCGCGAGAACCTGCCCGACCACGAGAGCCCTGATTGCGCGCGATTGCACCCTTGCGTCGGTCATCCCCCCATTCAACCGCATGCCCTAGGCAAGAAACCCACGCAATAGTGCAGCACTGCCGGCGAGGTGCTCGCTCATCGACTCGGCCGCCTTGTCTTGGTCTCCGCGCAAGATCGCAACCACAACGGCTTCGTGCTGCTCGTTCGAGTGCGTAATGTTTGGCGCGAGCAGCGGGATGCGATCAAGCAACGAATTGAGCTGCGACCGGGAGTCCGCCACCAGCCGCACGAGCGAAGGAACGCCTGCCAACTCGGCCAGCGCGAGGTGCAGCCTCGAATCGAGGCGCCGGTAGTCAAGCGGCGCAGCCGCCGCGCACTCTTGCAGTTGGCGCCATACGCCATCGCGCTCGGCCGCCGTGAGTGAGCGCAGGGCTGCCGCGCGCACGGCACCGATCTCAAGAATCTCGCGCAGGCCGAGCACGTCTTCGAGTTCTGCCGAAGTCAACTCGACTGGCGCTTCTTGACTGGTTGTTGGCAGGGTCTCACTAACAAAAGTGCCACCGTAGCGCCCGCGCCGCGACACGAGGTATCCCGCGCTCGCCAGTTCACGAATCGCATCTCGCACCGTGTCGCGGCTCACCGAGAAACGCAGCGCGAGATCGCGTTCACTCGGCAGCGCGGTGCCAGGGGCAACGATTCCTAACCGCACCGCCTGCAGCAGCCGCGCGACAGTGTCTTCGAAGGCGTTGCCAGAGCGCACCGGTCGAAACAGGGCCTCATCGATGAGGCTCTGAGAGGAGTCGCCGGTGTCGCTCATCCGTCAGTCCGCTTGGTGAACGCTTAGATCGGTGTCACGTACGCGGATGAGATGCCGCCGTCAACAAGGAAAGTCGACGCAGTAATGAAGCTGGCATCGTCACTCGCGAGAAAGGCGACAGCGGCCGCAAGTTCTTCTGGCTCGGCGAACCGGCCGATCGGAATGTGCACGAGGCGACGCTGCGCCCGCGCCGGGTCTTTCGCGAATAGCTCTTGCAGCAGCGGCGTGTTGGCCGGACCGGGGCACAGCGCGTTGACGCGAATGCCCTGCCGCGCGAACTGCACGCCGAGTTCTTTCGTCATCGCCAGCACTCCGCCCTTCGATGCGGTGTACGAAATTTGCGAGGTGGCAGACCCCATCACGGCGACGAACGACGCGGTGTTGATGATCGAGCCAGACTGTTGCGCCACCATGTGCCGCAGCGCCGCGCGCGAGCACAGGTAGACACTCTTGAGGTTGACGTCTTGCACGCGGTCCCACGCCGGCAACTCCGTGGTCTCGATCGAGTCGTCCTCTGGAGGAGAGATGCCCGCGTTGTTGAAAGCGATGTCGAGCGAGCCGTAGGTCGAGACGGCGGTGTCGAAGAGGTTGTTGACTTGGGCTTCGTCGGTCACGTCGACTTGCACAAAGAGTCCGCCGACCTCTGCGGCTGCCGCCTCGCCGGTCGCAGTGTTGAAGTCGCCGATGACGACCTTCGCACCCTCTGCGGCAAAGCGCCGCGCCGTCGCTAGGCCAATGCCGCTCGCGCCGCCCGTAATAACGGCGACTTTGCCTGCGAGGCGCTGGGTTAGGTCAATTTTCGTGATCGACATGGTGCTCCTTTGTGCGGTTCTGGCCCCGATTTCGACGGGCTCAATCCACTAGTCAGTGTTGATGTAGACGTTCTTGGTTTCGGTGAAGGCGGTGGCGGCGTCTGGTCCAAGCTCACGGCCGAGGCCGCTCTGCTTGAAGCCGCCAAACGGAGTGCTGTAGCGCACGCTCGAGTGCGAGTTGACGCTGAGATTGCCACTCTCTATGCCACGAGAGACGCGGATCGCCCGCCCAAGATCGCGCGTCCAGATCGATCCGCTCAAGCCATACACACTCGCGTTGGCAAGACCGATCGCGTCTGCTTCATCGTCGAACGGCAGCACGCTGACCATCGGCCCGAAGATCTCATCGACGGCGAGCTTGTCGTCGCGGCCACTCGGCAGCATGACGGTCGGAGCGAACCAGTAGCCGGCGCCATCAGGCGCGCTGCCGCGGAAGGCAACCTTCGACTCGTCGAGGTAGCTCGTGACCTTCTCGTGGTGCGCTGCGGCAACGAGCGGGCCCATCTCGGTCTTCTCGTCGGTCGGGTCGCCGACGACTACGCCCTTGACCGCTGGCTCAAGCAACTCGAGAAAGCGGTCATAGACACTCCGTTCGACGAGGATGCGGCTGCGAGCGCAGCAGTCTTGCCCCGCGTTCTCGAACACCGCGTACGGCGCGGTCGCCGCGGCCTTCTCGAGGTCGGAATCTGCGAAAACGACATTGGCGCTCTTGCCGCCGAGTTCTAAAGTGACGGCTTTGACTTGATTTGCGCATCCGGCCATCACTTGCTTGCCGACCTCGGTCGAGCCGGTGAAGACGATCTTGCGCACGCTCTCGTGCGTGACGAACCGCTCGCCGATCACGCTGCCCTTGCCAGGTAGCACCGTGAACAGGTTGGCCGGCAGGCCTGACTCGATCGCCAGTTCTCCCAACCGGATCGCCGTCAGCGGGGTCCACTCGGCCGGCTTGAGCACGACAGCGTTTCCGGCCGCGAGGGCTGGAGCGAAGCCCCACGCCGCGATTGTCATCGGAAAGTTCCACGGCACAATGACGCCGACGACGCCGAGCGGTTCGAGGAACGTGACATCGATGCCGCCCGCAACCGGTATCTGCTTGCCGATCATGCGCTCGGGCGCAGCCGAGTAGTAGTTGAGTACGTCGCGAACGTGCCCGGCTTCCCACCGTGCTTGCGAAATGGGGTGGCCAGAATTGACGACCTCGAGCAGGGCAAGTTCTTCGACTGCACCGTCAACGGTGTTGGCGAAACGACGAAGTGCGGAGGCGCGCTCCGCCGGCGCGAGCGCCGCCCACAATCGCTGCGCCTCGACGGCGAGCGCCACTGCCTCGTCGACCTGCTCGATCGTGGTGTGCTCGACCGAGCGCACGACGGTCTCCGTCGCCGGGTTGATGAGTTCGATGGAGGTCATAGCCGTGCACCCCGGTATTCGCGCGCCGCCTCGACGAGACCAGCGAACAGGCGGATATCTTCTGCCGCGTCTTCCTCCGGGTGCCACTGAACGGCAACCCCGAAAGGCACACCGGGTAGCTCGACCGCTTGCACGATGCCGTCGTCGGATACTGCGCTCACGCGCAGCCCGCCCGCGAGCTTGTCGATCGCCTGGTGGTGGTACGACTTGACGTCAAGCGTCGGTGTCTCGCTGAGCAGATCAGTGACAATGCCTGGTTCGGTCAACCGCGCGGTCGTGACGCTGAAGTTGCCAGAGCCCGCGTTGTATCGTTCGGAGCCGATCACCTCAGGCAAGTGCTGGTGCAGGGTGCCTCCGAGGGCGACGTTGAGCACCTGCAGGCCGCGGCAGATGCCGAGAAACGGAAGGCCACGGTCGATCGCGGCGGTGAGTAGCGCGTCTTCCCACGCGTCGCGATCGCGACGCGGCTCGTCGGTGGTCGGGTGTGCTTCGTGACCGTAGCGAGCAGGGTCAACGTCTTTGCCGCCGGTAACAATCAAACCGTCGAGCGAGTCGAGCACGCGCGCGGCGATCGTAGCGTCAACGGGTTGCGGCGGAAGCAGCACGGCGATGCCGCCCGCGTTGTTCACGGCCTCGAAGTAGACCTTGGGAAGGAAGCTCGCCGGCACGTCCCATACTCCCGTTTGGGATTGCTCGAGGTACGTAGTCAGGCCGATCACCGGCGCGCTGGTGTTAGAACCGCTCAAAGCCCCGCACCCTCTCCCAGTCGGTGATGGCGGAGTCGAAAGCCGCCAACTCGATGCGCGCGTTGTTGAGGTAGTGGTTGACGACATCCGCGCCGAAGGCCTCTCTCGCGATCTCTGAGCCAGCGAACAACTCGGCAGCTTCGCGCAGGGTGGTCGGCACGCGCGGCGCGTCTGAGCCATAGGCGTTGCCCTCGAAAATTGGCTCGAGCTCCAACTCGTTCTCGATGCCGTACAGACCGCCGGCAATGAGCGCGGCCACGGCAAGGTATTGGTTGACGTCGCCGCCAGGCACGCGGTTTTCGACCCGCAACGAGTGCCCCTTGCCAACGACCCGCAATGCGCAGGTGCGGTTGTCCAGCCCCCAGGCGACGGCGGTTGGAGCGAAGCTGCCTTCGACGAAGCGCTTGTACGAGTTGATGTTCGGCGCGAGAAACAACGTCAGCTCGCGTAGCGTCTTCAGCTGCCCGGCAATGAAGTGCTCCATCATCTTCGAGAACCCGTACTGGCCATCCCCTGCGAGCACCGCATCCCCCTTATCGCTTCGAAACGACAGATGAATGTGGCAGCTGTTGCCTTCGCGCTCATTGAACTTGGCCATGAACGTCAACGCTTTGCCATGTGCATCGGCGATCTCTTTCGCGCCGTTCTTATAGATCGAGTGGTTGTCGCAGGTCGCGAGCGCCTCTTCGTACTTGAACGCGATCTCTTGCTGACCGAGGTTGCATTCGCCCTTGACACCCTCGCAGTAGAGACCGGCGCCCTCCATGCCAACGCGGATGTCACGCAGCAGCGGCTCCATGCGGGTCGAGGCGAGCAACGCGTAGTCGATGTTGTAGTCGCTCGCCGGGGTGAGGCCGGTGTATCCCTTGGCCCACGCATCCCGGTAGCTGTCGTCGAACACGATGAACTCAAGTTCGGTGCCGACGTATGGCACGAGTCCTTTCGCTGCCAGGCGAGCGAGCTGCTGCTTGAGCACCTCGCGCGGGCTCGGCGGCACCGGCGTCTCGTCGAGCCAGTGCAGGTCGGCGATCACGAGCGCGGTGCCAGGCAGCCACGGAATCAGGCGCAGAGTATCGAAGTCGGGGATCATCGCCATGTCGCCGTAGCCCTTCTCCCACGACGAGATGGCGTAGCCAGCGACGGTGTTCATCTCGACGTCGACGGCGAGCAGGTAGTTGCAGCATTCCGCACCGTGGTGCGAGATCTCTTCTTTGAAAAAGCGCGCGGCGACCCGCTTGCCAACCAGGCGACCCTGCATGTCGGTGAAGGCAACAATGACCGTGTCAATCTCTTTTTTGTCGATCAGAACGTTGAGTTCATCGACAGTGAGATTTCCAGAACGAACGCCCATGGTCGTTCCCTTTCAATGATGGCGGATGCGGCTGGCCGCCGTTCCGACCATTACACCACACAGGCCGCTGAGCGGCATGCCTGCCTAATAAAGCACAATTTTGCTTCTAAAGGTAGACACCAAGTACCAATAAACGGCAAACTCGTCCCCAAAGCGCTGGCTGCTGCCCGCGTACCCGGCAAACGTTCTGGGAGGGACGAATGACTGATGTAACGAAGGCCTCTGGGGCCACGTACAAACCGGCTGAGGCCGGCTACTTTGAAAAGCGCAGCCTGAAGCGCACCGCGGGCTTCTGGGGTCTTTGGGGAATCGGCATCGCCGCCGTCATCTCCGGCGACTTTGCAGGGTGGAACGTTGGACTCGGCACAACGGGGTGGGGCGGTCTGCTGATCGCAACACTCCTGATCGCAGTGATGTTCTTCACGATGATCTTCTCCATCGGCGAGATGAGTGCCGCGATGCCGCATACCGGCGGCGCGTACTCCTTCTCTCGAGCGGCAATGGGGCCGTGGGGCGGGTTCATCACTGGCCTCGCCGAGACGATTGAGTACGTGGTCACGACGGCGGTCATCGTGTGGTTCTCTGGCGTCTACGCCGACTCCGCGCTCCTCGCTCTCACCGGCGTCTCACTTCCGGCTCCGCTCTGGTGGGCGATTCTCTATGTGGCGTTTGTCGGGCTCAACTCGCTCGGCGCATCAATCGGCTTCCGTTTCGCCCTCATCGTCGCCTTCATTTCGATGGGCGTCATTCTGCTGTTCGCCGTGCTCTCCTTCGCCAATGGCGCCGTTGACTTCAGCCGTCTGCTCGACATTGCGCCGACGGAGGGCAACACCGCCTTCCTGCCGTTTGGCGCGGTAGGCATCCTGTTCGCGCTGCCCTTTGCGATCTGGTTCTTCCTCGGAATCGAAGAGCTTCCGCTCGCAGCAGAAGAGGCAACGAACCCCGCTCGCGACATTCCTAAAGCAAGTGTCTGGGGCGTCATCACGTTGACCTTCTTCGGTCTGCTCGTGCTGTTCCTTAACCCCGCGGTGACCGGCAGCGCGGCAATTACCGTCTCCCCCGGCGACGGCGACGAGCCGCTGCTCGCGGGATTCCGTGCGTTCCTGCCGCCCGAAGCTGCGGCGGTGTTGGCGATCCTTGCCCTCATCGGACTGCTGGCATCACTGCAGGGAATCATGTTCGCCTACGGCCGCAACATGTACTCGCTCTCGCGTGCCGGCTACTACCCGAAGTTCTTGTCGCTCACCGGGCGCAAGCACCAGACTCCGTGGGTGGCGCTTGTCGCGGGAGCCATCATCGGCTATTTCATCCTGGTCCTTGTGCTCATCGTGATCCCGTCGGCTAACCCTGAAGCTGCTGGTACCGCGACCGGCGTGATTCTCTTCATCGCCGTCTTCGGTGCCGTCATTTCGTACATGATGCAGATGGTCGCGTTCGTTATCCTTCGGCGCAAGTTCCCGAACGCGAAGCGGCCATACAAGAGCCCGACGGGGGTTGGCGGTGCGGTTGTCGCTGGCATCATCGCGTTCGGCGCGTTCCTTGGCATCATGCTCAACTCGGCCTTCGCTACGGCGGTCATCACGTTCGTGGTGATCTTCTTCGTCGGCATCACGCTGTTTGCCCTCATCGGGCGACACAGCTTGGTGCTCTCGCCAGAAGAGGAGTACGCGCTCAGCGGCGGCTTGCACGGTGACCCGCAAATCGAGGGCTACGACGCTATGGAGGCAGAGGTCTTCGGTTCGAAGAAGGCCGCACCCGAGAAGTAGCAACGACACTGTTCGATCGGGCGGGCCCTCGCATTGCGGGGGTCCGCCCTGTTTCGTAGGGTGATGTCAGGCTAGAGCGATACGGTTGGCCGGAAAGTTAGAAAGCTCGGAGGCGACATGCGCAAATATATTCTCAGCACCTCGGTTCTCAGTGCCCTTTTCGGCGGATGGAGCGTGCTGCAGCAGACTCGACGCGGGCCAGTCGACTGGCGCATCATCCTGCTCTGGGTCAGCTGGGGGCTCGCCGTCGCCCTAGCTATCGGCACCGTATCGGCGAACTCGAAGCCGCAACTCGACGACTAGCTCTTCTGTTCGACTCCGGTGACCGCGAGGCCGACGCCCAAGCCGATCATCGCGACTCCGCCCGCGACGCCAAGGTTGGCCAGCCGACTCGGTGACGTGCCGAACCAGTCGCGGGCTGCGCCGGCTCCGATGGCGTAGAGGCTGTCGAAAATGATGCCGATGGCGATGAAAATTGCGCCGAGCAGCAGCATTTGCAGTGGAAGCGGCGTCGTGCCAGATACGACGAACTGCGGCAGAATCGCTAGAAAAAACACGATGGTCTTCGGGTTGGTGACCCCGACGAACCCGCCCTCGAGCAGGGTGCGCAGCGTGCCGATTGGCCGTGCCTCTGCCACGACCTTCGCCGCGTCGTGACGATGACGAATCGCTTGGATGCCGAGGTAGATCAAGAGGGCGGCACCGAGAAACTTGACGACAGTCATCAGCACGATCGACTGTTCGAGCAGCACCCCGAGGCCGAGCGAGACAAGGATCACCTGCAGGTACATTCCGGCCGCGTTTCCGAGCACGCTCAGCAGCGCCGCGCGCCGGCCGAGGGCAAGTGCGCGGCCGATCGTAAAGAGCACGCTCGGCCCAGGCAGCAGCACTAGAAGCAGCGCTGTGAGTGAGAACGCCAGAAGGTTGGCGGCGGGAATCATGAGCTGATGCTAGCCGCTACGCGCGGCTAAGAACGATCGTGAGAATCGCGAGAGCAGCCATGTTGACCACGACCGCAGTCCAGAACACGAACTGGAAGCCGCGCTTGCGGGTCTTGTGCCGAAACACCTGCTGGGCGAGGATGGCGCGAT
>JANONY010000368.1:0-20842 GCA_031421055.1 Actinomycetes bacterium
CGCCGAACTTCCCGCCGGCGTGCAGGACGGTGAGCACGACTTCGACGGCGGGCTTTCCCTCGCTCTCGACGATGTCGACGGGGATGCCTCGGCCGTTGTCGACCACGCGAACGCCACCGTCGCTGGTGAGGGTCACCTCGATGTGGTCGCAGTAGCCGGCGAGCGCCTCATCGACCGAGTTGTCGACAACTTCATAGACGAGGTGATGGAGGCCGCGCGGCCCGGTCGAACCGATGTACATGCCTGGCCGTTTGCGCACCGCCTCGAGTCCCTCGAGGATCTGGATCTGATCGGCGCCGTAGGAGTCGTCTTGCGGGTTTTCTGTGGGCGTCGACGTCATTATGAGATCAGGCTCCTGCCGCTTGGTGCAACTCCGGCCATTCGATGGTGTGGTCCATGGTTTGGACGCAGTCGACGGCTGCACGAGTCTAACAAAAGGCGAGTTGGTTTTGCCCGAATTCGGCGATCTGGGGACTTTTCGTGGCGTCAGTGACCAGATTTGCCTACCTAACCGTAAGTATCGCGAGGGCCCCGCCCTGGAATTGTTCTGGGGCCTCTTTTCCAGCTGGGAGCGTTCGGCCCTTCGAAGTGCACTGAGGTGATTCCCGCGTCTGGGTAGCGTTGCGCAATCTTGGTGGCGATCTGCGAACGCATGATTCGCAACTGTGTCGCCCAGGCGGTCGAGTCGCAGCGCACCGTCAAAATGCCATCCTCAATGCCGACCGGAGCCGAATGCTCCGCCGTCTCCTCTCCGGCGAGCTCCGCCCAACTGCCGAGCAATTCTGATTGCGCCAGCGGCGAGTTCCACCCGAGTTTTGACGTGAGCGCGTCGAGTACGTCGCCGAGGCCCTCCGGGTCGCGGCCAGAGCCAAACGGTACCGTCGCCCCTGGTAGCACCGTCTCCCGCTTGCGCGCATCTCGCCCGCGGCCAGAGAAATCACCGAAGATGCGCCGAAACCGGGTGTAGACGGCGCGCGCCTCGTCGTTTTGCTCTGTCATCGCCCACCCTCATCGTCAAGGATGCGCCCGGCGCTGATGTGCACCACCCGGCCGAACAGCGACTTGGGCACGTCATCGAGTACAGCCGCAGTAATCAAGACCTGCTCAAAGTCGGCGACGGCCGCCGCAAGGCGGTCGCGGCGCGATTGATCTAGTTCGGCGAACACGTCGTCCAACACCAGCACTGGATCACCGGCATTAGATTCTCGCCGAAGCAGTTGCGCGGAGGCCAACTTGAGTGCGAGCGCGAACGACCATGACTCGCCATGACTCGCGTACCCGCGAGCCGGCAGCCCGTTGAGGCGCAATACCAAGTCGTCACGATGCGGACCAGCGAGCGTCACCCCCCTGGCCAGTTCTGCCCGGCGAAGCCGGGCGAGCGCGGCGCGAAATCCCTCGGCCGCGAGATCGGCGGTGATGCGGTCACCGACCACACTAGAAGTATCCGGTTCTACGTCATCTTCTGCCGAGAGTGCCCTGATGCTGAGGTAACTGCCAAGCGAAGCCGAGTGGTCTGCTCCCGCGACGCTCGCATAGGCGTGCGCGACTTCTGGGGCGAGATCGGCGACGAGTGTGCTGCGCGCCTCAATGATCTCGGAGCCGAGGGTGACGAGCCGCTCATCCCAAATATCGAGTGTGCCCAATTGCGAACCGTTCGAGGCACGCGCACTTTTAAGCAGAGTGTTGCGCTGCTTGAGCACGCGTTCGTAATCGGTCATCACGGCGGTCATGCGCGGCGCGCGCAGCACGAGTAGCTGGTCCAGAAATTTGCGCCGCCCGCTCGGTTCTCCGCGAATGAGCATGATGTCTTCTGGCGCAAAAAGTACGCTGGAAAAATAGCGCGGCAACTCGCGCGACTTGATCGCCGAACGATTGGCTTGCGCGCGGTTGGCACCCGTGCGGTTCAGTTGCACCTCGAGCAGAATCGCCTTCTCCCCGTTTTCAACTCGCGCTCGAATGATCGCGGAGTCCTGCCCCTGCCGAACCATCGCGCTCTCGACCGAGACCCGATGTGAACCGAGCGTGCTGAGGTAACCGAGCGCCTCGACCAAATTGGTCTTTCCCTGGCCGTTGCTGCCAATAAGCACGTTCGCGCCTGGCTCAAGCGGCAACTCCGCCGTCTCGTAGTTACGGAAGTCGCGAAGACTGAGGTGGCGGACGAGCACGTCAGGCCTTGCGGACGGCGTGCCCACCAAACTGCTTGCGGAGCGCGGCGACGGCTTTCATCGACGGTGAGTCATCTTGGCGCGACACAAACCGCGCGAAAATGGACGCGCTGATCGTCGGAACCGGCACGGCGTTGTTCAGGGCCTCTTCGACCGTCCATCTGCCTTCACCGGAGTCTTCGACGTATCCCTCGATGTCGACGAATTCGGGATCCTCTTCCAGCGCCTTCACCAGCAGCTCCAACAACCAGCTGCGCACAACCGTTCCGCGCTGCCACGCCTTGAATGTACCGGTGACATCTTTGATGATGTCCTCGCGTTTGCTCAGCAGTTCGTATCCTTCGGCCCACGCTTGCATCAGCGCGTATTCGATGCCGTTGTGAACCATTTTTGCGTAGTGGCCAGCACCGATCTCGCCGGCGTGAACGAACCCCTCATCGCGCGGTCCTTCCGGACGCAGCGCATCAAAGACCGGCATCGCGCGTTCAACATCAACCGCTTCACCGCCGGCCATGAGCCCATAGCCATTTGTGAGTCCCCACACCCCACCACTGACGCCACAATCGAGGTACTTCACCTCGTGCTCGCTCAGTAGTGCTGAGTGCTTGAAGTCTTCGGTGAATCGTGAATTACCGCCCTCAATTACCAAATCACCAGCCTCGAGCACGCCGGCAAGCTCTGTCACGACCGACGTCGTGATGGCGCCAGAGGGCACCATGACCCAGACTATTCGGGGCACGGGAAGCGCCGCGGCGAGTTCAGCCAGTGAGGCGACGTCCGACACCTCTTGGTTCGGGTCATATCCGGTGACGTCAATGTCGGCGGCGCGGAGGCGCGCCCGCATGTTGTTGCCCATTTTGC
Organism: Actinomycetes bacterium; assembly: GCA_031421055.1. Lineage (GTDB taxonomy): Bacteria > Actinomycetota > Actinomycetes > Actinomycetales > Microbacteriaceae > Conyzicola. The sequence goes on from JANONY010000368.1 coordinate 3,027, forward strand.
CAAGGCCAACTAGTCCGATGTGCACAAAATCCTCTTTACCGCAGCAGCAAGTTGGGCTGCAGCAGGTACTTGTAGTTGTCCGCGCCTGGCTGATCTTTCGAGGACTGACTGGTAATAAGCACCGGCCCAGGTTTATTGGGGTTATCGGTCTTGGTGAACGAGATGCGCACGAATTCCGAGTGAACGGCGCTGAGCCCATCGAGCAAAAACGACGGCTTGAGCGACACGACGGTGTCGGTGCCGGTGAGGAATGCGTCGATCGCTTCCGATGCCTGCGCCTGCTCAGAGCCGAGGGCCTCCAGAATCAGACCATCGATCGAGAAGCTGAATCGAAGCGCGGCTTCGCGCTCCAGCACGAGCGACACACGACGAACGGCTTCGATCAACTCTGCCGTGTTGATCACGGCGTAGTTGTCGACAACCTCGGGGAAGAGTCGCTTGACCGGAGGAAAGTTGCCCTTAATTAAGAGTGAGGTGACAGTCTTCTTATCAGCCTGAAAAGCGATCAGCTCGCGTTCGTCATTACTAGTAATCGCGACCGAAATAGAACCGCTGTGTCCAAAAGTCTTACCAATTTCGATCAGCGTCCGAGCGGGCACGAGGGCGGTGAGTCCTGGGGTTGACGCCTCCCCAGCGTTCCATTCAATCTCACGCACGGCTACTCGATAGCGATCAGTGGCAACCAGCGAGAGACCACCTTCGGTCACTTCGAGCTGCACCCCGGTGATAACCGGTGTCACGTCGTCACGTGATGCCGCGACCGCAACCTGAGCGATCGCATTAGCGAATGCCTCGGCTGGCAGCACGCCAGACTGTTCGGAGATCTGGGGAATCGTGGGATATTCGTCGACAGGCATACCGGGAAGCGTAAATTTTGCGGAACCACAAGTGACCGAAATACGCCCCTCTTCTGAGGAGAAGTTCACGGGTGCATTAGGAAGGCGGCTCGCTATCTCAGCAAGAAGCCGTCCAGAAACAAGCACGGTTCCGGGATCCGCCACGTCGGCGGTTATCTCGGTTTGCGCTGAAACCTCGTAGTCGAACGAGGAGAGCGTAAGACCCGTGTCCGTCGCCTGGATAAGAACACCACTGAGAATGGGAAGCGTGGTGCGTTGCGGTAGGAGTTTGACGGCAAACGACACCGCCTCGCTGAAGGTGTCGCGGTTGACTTGGAACTTCACGAAGTGACCCCTGTCAGCTGGTTGGTGGTCTGGAGGGTTAATACTGGCACAGCCGCCCTCTGGCGGATCTCAAAGGTTATTCATCTGCCAATATCTAATTAAATAGAGATAACAGTAATAACCGCTGTGGGAACTGTGAGTAACCGAGGTGTTGCTAGTCACGTGGCCGAAACTACAACCGTGTGAGTTGTTGATGAGTTGTGAGCAATAACCGCGCGAGAGTTGTCAGCCATCAATGGCGGAGGGAAGATTTCCACAATTGTGCCTGACTCGTCAACAGGTTCCTCGGCGCGTCCCGATAGTTATCCACAGGGTTTCCACATAGTGCGAAAACTCTGAACTACTTGCTGAACCTATGGTTCTGTTTGATGCGACTGGTGAGTTCAGTCACCTGGTTGTAAATCGAGCGGCGCTCTTTCATCAGTTCGGTGATCTTCTTGTTTGCGTACATGACTGTTGTGTGATCACGGTTGCCAAACAGTTGCCCAATTTTTGGCAACGACAGGTTCGTCATTTCACGGCACAAATACATTGCAATTTGCCGTGCAGTCGCCACTTGTTGTGAGCGAGACGAGCCATAGAGGTCATCGACCGAGAGTTTGAAGTATTCCGCAGTGTGATTGATGATGTCGACCGGCGCGATGACGTTGTCGTCGTCGAGGGTGATCAGGTCTTTGAGCACGGTTTGTACGAGAGCGAGGTCGACCGGCTGTCGGTTGAGGCTAGCGAAAGCTGTCACGCGAATGAGAGTGCCTTCAAGTTCACGGATATTTGATGAGACTTTTGAAGCCATGTACTCGAGAATGTCGTTACCGACCTGAAACTTCTCACTCTGCGCCTTCTTGCGAAGAATGGCGATGCGGGTTTCGAGATCTGGCGCTTGAACGTCGGTGATAAGACCCCACTCGAAGCGCGAGCGCATCCGATCCTCAAATCCGGTGAGGTGTTTTGGCGGCAAATCGCTGGTGATCACCACCTGTTTGTTGTGATCGTGCAGCGTATTGAAGGTGTGGAAGAACGCTTCCTGTGTTGAGTCCTTACCCTGCAAGAACTGGATGTCGTCGATTAACAGGATGTCAATCTCGCGGTATCGAGACTGAAAAACCGAGGCCCGATTGTTGGCAATCGAGTTAATGAAGTCGTTGGTGAATTCTTCGGAGCTCACGTACCGAACTCGGATGCCCGGATACAAGCTCTCGGCATAGTGGCCAATGGCGTGCAAGAGGTGAGTCTTGCCGAGCCCGGAGTCACCATAAATGAAGAGGGGGTTGTATGCCTTTGCTGGTGCCTCGGCGACTGCAACGGCCGCAGCGTGGGCAAAGCGGTTCGATCCACCAATAACAAAGTTGTCGAAGTTGTACTTCGGGTTGAGCCGTGAGTCAGAGCGCCGACGAGATGATGGGGGCTCGGTGGCCGCAGAAATCATCGTTGGCTCAATGTAGGACTGCTCTGCGCGGTCAGAAACTTCGTCGAGGCTCTCATGCTGGATGTCGGGGTTTACCACGATCGCGAAGTTGGTCACCTCTTGATCCTCGCTCAGGCCAGAGATGGCGTTGAGCAGAGGGAGCCGGATGCGCTGCTCAAGCATGCCGCGAGTGAGTTCGTTGGGAACCTCGAGGTAGAGCGTGCCTGCCATGATTCCGCGAGGTTCGACGAGACTAATGAATCCATGTAGCTGCGGTGTGATGCGATCGTCTGTTGTCAGCTGGGTGAGAACCGATTGCCAGATGCCCTGAGTTGGGTCAACCTGATCGTTCATCTGGTCCTCTCGATTTGATGTTATTCACAGGTTTATCCACAGTGTGGTAACTCCCACGAAGCAGCTAGAGCCGCCCACATCCCCTAGTCAAACGGCTGAGCATCACCTTAGTTCGTCCCTTCACCCCGACACCAACCCCCACTTATCACCATGTGGATAATTGGTGCTTGTGCATAGATGGTTTGACCCCACCCGATTAACACCGTATTTTTAAGCAGTTGACTTTCGCCTTCGGGCATTCCGCTTCTTCCGGCTCTTAAAGCTGGTCTTTGGAGATACAGCTATGAGCAAGAGAACTTTTCAGCCGAACAACCGCAAGCGCGCCAAGGTACATGGGTTCCGTCTTCGTATGCGCACCCGCGCCGGCCGCGCGATCCTCGGTGCGCGTCGCCGCAAGGGTCGCACCGAGCTCTCGGCCTAGCTTTACTACCTACGGCGTTACAGTGCTCTCCAAGCCGAACCGCGTGGTTCGCGCTGAGGACTTTCGTGCAACGATGCGCAAGGGTCGCCGCGTGGCCACTGAACACGCAATCTTTTACCTCACCGCGCGCGCCGGCTCGGAGCCCGCGCGTTTCGGCTTTGTGATCTCGAAGGCCGTTGGCGGCTCGGTTGACCGCAACCGTCTTCGACGACGCCTCCGGGCGATTGCTCACAGCGAGGTGAGCGCTGGATTCACTGGCCGCGACATCGTTGTGCGTGTCCTCCCAGGCGGTGCCTCGCTGTCGTGGACTACCCTGCAGCAAGAGATGGTCGATGGAATTCGGAAGGGCACTGGCCAATGAGGCGCGTGATCCTGTTCGTCTGGCTGCTGCCACGCAACCTCTGCGTCGCGATTCTTCGACTCTACCGAGCGCTTATCTCGCCGCTCTATGGCGATGTCTGCCGGTATTACCCGTCATGCTCCTCGTACGCGATGCAGTCGATTCAGCACTACGGTGTCGTGCGCGGAATCTGGATGGGCTCCCGCCGACTCGCCCGATGCCACCCCTGGGCCGCCGGCGGCATTGACGAAGTACCCGTTCGCACACACAAGAACGTTGGCGTCACTAGTTTTGGATTTGTCGTTGCACATAGCCACGGAAAGGGCTGACCCAAGAGCATGAACATTTTTGACACGATTCTGTGGCCGATCAAATGGGTCATTGAAGCCATCTTGGTTGGGTGGCATTGGTTCCTCACCAATGTCTTGCAGCTCGATGCGAGTGCAGGCTTGACTTGGGTTCTTGCGATCGTCGGTCTCACGGTCGTGGTGCGAGCAGCGCTTATTCCGATCTTCGTGCGCCAGATCAAAAGCCAGCGCCGAATGATGGAGGTCGCCCCGCAGCTCAAGAAGATTCAAGACAAGTACAAGGGCAAGAAGGATCAGTTCTCTCGTGAGGCGATGTCGCGCGAGACCATGGCTCTGTATCAGCGCACGGGAACCAACCCGCTGAGCTCGTGTCTGCCGCTGCTGCTGCAAATGCCAATCTTCTTCGGCCTCTTCATCACGCTCAATAACGCACAGGGCAAGGGTCACCCCGCGGGTGTTGGCCTGCTGAATACCGAGCTCTCCGCATCGTTCGGCACGTCCTCGCTGTTCAACATCGCACCACTGCACCTCGCGATCAGTACCGCAGAGGGCAACGTCGCGGTCATCGTCATTGCGGCGGTCATGGTGGTCGTGATGACCGCATCCCAGTTCATTACTCAGCTGCAGATCATGTCAAAGAACCAGTCGCCTGAGATCAAGGCAAGCCCGATGTACCGCCAGCAGCGCATCTTGCTCTATCTACTGCCGCTGGTCTTCGCGTTCTCCGGGTTTACCTTCGCCATCGGCGTGATGTTCTATTGGCTCGCTTCGAATCTGTGGACGATGGGTCAGCAGTTCATTGTCATCCGCAACATGCCGACGCCCGGTTCCGAAGCAGCGTTCGCCCGTGAGGCTCGCCTTGCACGCAAGAGCCAGCGACGCGGCCCCCCCAAGGACGGGGAAGACATCCAGCTTTCGAACACCATCGCCGAGGAGCCAAAGAAGCCCCAACGCCAACAACCAGTCAACAAGAACCGCGCAAAAAAGAAGTCAAGCGGCAACGGGAAGTGAGTGACGTGACCGAAACAGAGATCGTGGATGCGACGGACATCGCGGCAACGGAACCAGCGGATACTAGCGACGGTGGCACGCGCAGCGCGAGCCAACTCGAAGAAGAGGGCGAGATCGCGGCCGACTACATCGAGGAGCTTCTCGATATCACCGATCTCGACGGCGACATCGAAATCGACGCACGTAGCGGCCGAGCGTACGTTTCCGTGACGTCGCCAGAGAACGATAACCTGCGCATCCTTGCGAAGCCAGACACGGTCAACGCCCTGCAAGAGCTCACCCGCATCGCTGTTCAGACCAAGACCGGATCGTTCTCTCGCCTCATTCTCGATGTCGGCGGCTCGCGCGAGGCTCGCGTCGCAGAGCTGACGGTGCTCGTTGTCAAGGCCACCGAGCGCATCGAGGCCGGGGCGCAATCAGCGGCACTGCCGCCGATGTCGTCGTACGAACGCAAGCTCGTGCACGATGTCGTTGCTGAGCGTGGATTCGTTTCACAGTCCGAGGGCGAAGGCCGCGACCGCCACACGGTCATCACGCGCGCCCCGTGAGGTTTCACGTGAAACATTCCACAGCAGCACAGCCGCCTCGACGTTGGCGGTGCAGCATCGCTGCGCGACACCCACAGCGCCCCCGCGCGTGAAGCATCCGCTTCTCGAACTTGAGCCGGACGAAGCCGCCTCACTGTTCGGGGACCGGTTCGAGCTGGCGCGCGAGTACACCAACGACCTCGCCAACCGTGGCGAAGAGCTTGGCCTCATCGGCCCTCTCGAACTCCCCCGCCTCTGGACTCGCCACATAATCAACTGTGCTCTCGTCGCGCCGTTGCTGCGCCCGGGGATCGTCGGCGATGTCGGCAGCGGAGCGGGGCTTCCGGGTCTTGTGCTTGCAATCGCTCGCCCAGACGTGTCCTTCGTTTTGATTGAGCCAATGGAGCGCCGCGTCGAGTGGCTCCTCTCCGAGTCGGCACAACTCGGTCTCGATAACGTCAGCGTGGTACGTGCGCGGGCCGAAGAGGCGCGACTCGAGAAGCCTCTTGACCAAGTGACCGCTCGTGCGGTGACCGCTTTGGTGAGGCTAATCCCGGCGACGGCGCCGCTGCTCCGCCATGGCGGAGAGATGCTTTTCATGAAGGGCGAGCGCGTCGCTGCAGAGGTTGAGGCTGCTGCAAAAGTGATCCGCAAGGCTCATCTGATCCACACCGAGGTGCTTTTGCTCGGCGAGGGGATCACCCAAGAAGTCACCCGGGTCTTTCGGGCTACAGTTGACTGATCATTTGCCCCCCTCCCCCGAGGGCAGCCCACGACGCCACTGAGCGTAGGTGTGCATCCACAATCCAAGAAGGTTTCACGTGAAACATCCTGACGGCGATTTCGTCGATACGGCAACGCCCGCCCTCACCGCTTCATTCGACGAGTCGACGCCACTCGCTCGTGAACTGGCCGAGACGAACCGCAGGCGCGATGCCCTTGCGGCCGAGAGGCTGCCATTGCCGTCGGCCCCTCGCGTGTTCACTGTCGCCAACCAGAAGGGTGGTGTTGGCAAGACGACGTCGACCGTCAACCTCGCCGCCGCGCTTGCCCGTGCGGGCGCTACCGTGCTGGTGATCGACCTTGACCCACAGGGCAACGCCTCTACCGCGCTCGGTATCGAGCATCGTGCCGACACGGTGAGCGTGTATGACGTGATGATCAACGACGAGCCGATGTCGCAGGTCGTACAGAAGAGCCCGGAATTCGAGGGGCTCTATGGCGTGCCGGCCACGATCCACTTGGCGGGCGCAGAGATCGAGCTAGTTTCCCTCGTCGCGCGCGAGCAGCGTCTGCGTTCCGCGCTCGACGCGTTCCTCGGAGCGTCTGATATTGACTTCCACTACGTCTTCATCGATTGCCCACCATCTCTCGGCTTGTTGACGATTAACGCCTTCGTTGCCGCAAGTGAAGTGCTCATCCCGATTCAATGTGAGTACTACGCACTCGAGGGGCTCAGCCAACTCCTCAACAACATCCGGTTGATCGAGCGTCACCTCAACCCAAGTCTCAAGGTCTCGACGATCCTGCTGACCATGTTTGACTCGCGCACGAATCTTGCCAACCAAGTTGTCGACGACGTGCGCGAGCACTTCCCCAAGGAGGTTCTCGACACAGTGATTCCACGATCGGTGCGAGTCTCTGAGGCGCCGAGCTACGGGCAAAGCGTTATCACCTACGACCCAACATCTCCCGGCTCGCTTTCGTACCTTGAGGCCGCAGCCGAGATCGCACGACGAGGAGCTCCTGTCTAATGGCCACCCCCAAGAGAACCGGCCTCGGCCGCGGCATCGGCGCGCTCATTCCCGGAGGTGACGAGGATGATCAATCGCGACCGGTTGATGTGTTCTTTCCCGCAAGCACGCGTGGCAATCAGCCACTCGTCGCGGTACCTGGCGCCCGCCTCGCCAACCTCTCACCCGACGACATTGTGCCGAACGCCCAACAGCCGCGCACGGAGTTTCGCGACGAAGAACTGCAAGAACTCATGGTGTCGATCCGGGAGATCGGCGTACTTCAGCCGATTGTCGTGCGACCGCTCACCGGCGCAACTCAGGGCGGCCCACAGTACGAACTGATCATGGGCGAGCGGCGGCTCCGCGCGACTAAGGCTCTTGGCCTGCCGACGATCCCCGCCGTTGTGAAGAACACCGCCGACGAAGACATGTTGCGCGATGCGCTACTTGAGAACTTGCACCGCGCCAACCTTATCCCGCTGGAAGAGGCCTCTGCGTACCAGCAGTTGCTCGCCGACTTCGGCATCACTCAAGACCAGCTCGCCGCGAAGATCGGGCGGTCTCGGCCGCAGATCACCAACACGCTGCGCTTGCTGCGACTGCCTACCGGTATTCAGAACAAGGTTGCCGCCGGGGTGCTGAGCGCTGGGCACGCCCGCGCCATCCTCTCTCTCACCGACAGTGCAGCGCAGGAGCGCCTTGCCTCGAAAATCGTCAACGAAGAGCTGTCGGTGCGCGCCGCTGAGGCTGCCGCTGGCCAGGTCAGCACGAAGGCACCACGAGCCGTCAAACCGGCTGCAGGCGGGCGCCAGGGCCAGCTAGACGAGATAGCCGGGCGCCTGGGTGACAGACTCAACACGCGCGTGAAGATCGCGCTGGGGGCCGCGAAGGGCACCGTCACCATTGACTTCGCCTCCGTCGCCGATCTCAACCGCATTCTCGGCGAGCTGGGCGAACCCGAGTTCAGGCAATAGCTACGCCCCAGATTCGCGAATAGCTGACTCGGCGAGAGCGGCGTAGACCCACCCGACGTCGTGACCCGCCGCTTCGAGGGCGAGTGGAAACAGCGACGTCTCGGTTAGGCCTGGCATGGTTGACGCTTCGAGGAACCAGGGGGTACCCGCCCGGTCGACGATCATGTCGATGCGCGAGATGTGCCGAAGGCCGAGCGCGCGGTGTGCGCCTAGCGCCTCCTCCGCCGCCCGCGCAGCCACGTCATCAGGGATGCGAGCGGGAGTGTAGAAATTCGTTTCGCCCGCGTTGTAGCGGGCCTCAAAGCCGTAGGTGCCAGAGAGCGGCTCGATCTCGACGGCGGGCAAGGCGACCGGCCCGTCTCCCGTGTCGATGATGCCGATCGCAATTTCGGTACCCGTGATCTTTTGCTCAACCAGCGCCGCGTCGCAGTAGGTGTACGCATGCACCATGGCCTTTGGCAGCTCCGCCTCGTCGTCGACGATCGTCACGCCTTGCGCACTCCCACCCTGCGTTGGCTTGACGACAACCGGAACGGCGAGTTCAGTCGAAATCGTGCGCAGCACACTCGCCGCACCGAGTTCGCGAAACGCCTCGCGCGTCAGGGTGATCGAGTGCGGAGTGTTGAGCCCCGCCCGCGCGATGAGAAACTTCGCGGTTGGTTTGTCCCAGGCCAGCCGTGACTCGTCTGGCCGTGAGCCGACGTAGGGCACGTTGAGAAACTGTAGGAGCCCGCGAAGGGAGCCGTCTTCACCACTTGCTCCATGCAACACAGGCCAGACGACGTCGGGGCGTGACTGCACGAGGTAGTCGATGAGTGCGGCGTCCGGGTCGCGTAACTCCACAGCAATGCCGTGCTCCGCCAGGCTGTCGGCGACGCGGCGGCCAGAGCGCATCGAGATGTCTCGCTCGTGTGAAATGCCACCGGCGAGGATGAGGACATTGGAGACAGAGCTTGTTGGCATGGGTCCTATGCGATGTTAGGGGGCGGGCTCACGAAGCGTTCTTCTTCGCGGATGATCTGCAACGGTCCGGTCTGCGAGAACGTGCTGAGCAGGTCGAGCTCGCCATTGATGACGGTGCTGAGGCGACGGATTCCCTCTGCGATGAAGTCGGGCGTCGGGTAGCAAAACGAGAGACGCATCTTGTTGCGGCCGTCGCCGTCCGAGTAAAAGGCGGTGCCGGGCGTGTACGCGACGAGCTCCTTGACGGCCCGGGGCAGCATCGCTTTGGAGTCGAGATGGTCGGGAAGCGTGAGCCAGACGTAGAAGCCGCCATTGGGCACCGTCCACGACATTTTTGGAAGGTGCTCTGCGAGCGCGGTCAGCATCGCATCCCGACGCTCTTTGTAGACGCCACGGAAGACGTCGATCTGAGCGCGCCAATCGGACGCGCCCAAGTACTCGCTGATGACCGTTTGAGTAAACGAGCTTGGCGAGAGCACGGCGGCTTCGTTGGCTAAAACAAGTTTTTCTCTTATCGCGTGGGGTGCGAGTGCCCATCCGACCCTGAGCCCAGGGGCGAACGTCTTCGAGAACGTGCCGAGGTACACGACCCCGTCTTCCTCGACCGAGCGCATCGCCTGCGGCGGCGGGGTGTCGAAGTAGAGAAGCCCGTAGGGGTTGTCTTCGATCACCAGAATCTCGTTCGCCCGAGCGATCTCGAGAATCTCCATCCGTCGCGCCCAGCTGAGCGTAACGCCTGCCGGGTTCTGGAAGGTCGGGATCAGGTAGAGCAGCTTGATTGTTCTGCCCTCGGCGCGAAGTGAAGCGATGTTTTCGCGCAGCGACTGCGGAATCATTCCCTCCGAGTCCATCGCGACGTGGCTGACATCGGCCTGAAACGAACGGAAGACAACGAGCGCTGTCACATAACTCGGCCCCTCGGCGATGACAACGTCGCCCGGGTCGAGAAAGAGCTTGGCGATGAGCTCGAGAGCGTGCTGCGATCCAGTCGTAACGACCACGTCGTCAGCGCTCGCGCGGATGCCCTCGAGCGCCATCACATCGAGGATTTGCTCGCGCAGAGCTGGCATTCCCTGCCCGGAGCCGTACTGCAAGGCGGTGGCGCGCTCGGTGATGGTGCGTTCCATGGCGGCCATCACGAGATCGGTCGGCAGGGCGGAGACGTAGGGCATACCGCCAGCGAGGGAGACGACCTCTGGACGCGAGGCAACGGCAAACAGGGCGCGCACTTCGGAGGCGCTGAGGCCAGCGGTGCGCTCGGCGTAGTGGTGGTACCACTTGTCGAAGTTGTTGCCCTGTGCAGTGCTCATGGTGTTTTCCCGGTTCGGCCAATCGATTAAGGATAGGGGGAGTTACGCGAAACGCCCCGCCCCAAGCAAGGGGACAGGGCGCTTCGGTTGAACAAGAGCTTCGGTTGAACAGGCTCAGACTAGGAACTCCGCGAGGTCGGCCTCGAGAGCCGGCTTCGGCTTGGCGCCGATAACGGTCTTGACGACCACGCCACCACGAAACACCTTCATCGCCGGAATGCTGGTGATCTGGTACTTCATTGCCATCTGCGGATTGTCGTCGACGTTGAGCTTGACGATCTTGATCTTGTCGGCATGCTCTGCGGCGATAGCGTCAAGGATGGGCGAGACGGCGCGACACGGGCCGCACCACTCCGCCCAGAAGTCCACCATGATGGTGTCGCTCGAGTTGAGCACTTCTTCGGCAAATGTGGCGTCGGTGACGTCGTGTGCAGACATGCGGTTCCTACTTTCGTTGGTTGTTGGTGACAGCTAGACGGCGACGGCCGTGTCTACGGCGGTCTGGGCGATGAGTTCTTTCGGCAGCCCGGCGAGGTAATGCTCAGCATCGAGTGCGGCGACGGTTCCCGAGCCAGCGGCGGTGACCGCCTGGCGGTAGGTCGGGTCGATAACGTCGCCGGCTGCGAATACCCCAGGCAGCGTGGTGCGCGAGGAACGCCCATCGACGGCAATCGTGCCGAACTCGGTGAGTTCTAGCTGGCCGTGAACGAGGTGGGTACGGGGATCCGCGCCGATCGCTATGAACAGACCGCTGAGCTCAATCGTGCTTTCAGAACCGTCGACCGTGTCGATCATGCCGATGCCAGACACGAGGTCGTCACCGTAGATGTGTGCAACTTCTTTGTTCCACAGAAACTCGATCTTCGGGTCGTTGAACGCGCGTTCTTGCATCGCCTTTGAGGCACGCAGAGAATCTTTTCGGTGAACAACAAACACCTTGTCGGCGAATCGGGTGAGGAAGGTTGCCTCCTCCATGGCCGAGTCGCCGCCGCCGACGACGGCGACGGTCTTTTGCCGAAAGAACGCGCCGTCGCAGGTCGCGCACCACGAAACGCCGTAGCCGCTCAACCGGCTCTCGCCGTCGATACCGAGCTTTCGGTACGCGGACCCGGTCGCGTAGATCACAGCGAGGGCCTCGTGCACGTCACCGTTGCCGAGGGTCACTTTCTTGACCTGACCGTCGAGCTCGAGCGATACGACGTCGTCGTAGACGATCTCTGCACCGAACCGCGCGGCCTGCTCTTGCATCTTCGTCATGAGGTCCGGCCCCATGATGCCCTCGGGGAAACCCGGGTAGTTTTCGACCTCTGTCGTCTTCATCAGCTCTCCACCGAACTCGACAGAACTCGCGATTACGAGCGGTGCGAGGTTGGCGCGCGCAGCGTAGATCGCTGCGGTGTACCCGGCTGGTCCCGATCCGATAATGATGAGCTGTCGCACGTTGAGCTTCTCCTTGAGGTGGTCTCTAAGCCGGTACAACCCATCCTAGGCTGGCGGTATTCCGCCGACTCGGTGCCTTATCGTGCGCCGCCGAATCGACGCGCGAGCGGCGCGATAAAGGCGAGGGCCTGTGGATTACGCGCGAGAAGCAGCGCAGCGAAATACACGACCGCCATGACCAAGCCAGCCATCGCCATCGCAAGCGCAGCCGAAACCGGCGACGACAGAGCCCACCCGCCGCGCGAGTACGAGCCGAGCAGCCATGCGAAAAGCGCACCGACGCTACCAGCGATGAGGGCGGCTGCCAGGAACACCGCGTGCCGGGCGGTCAGCAGCCCGGCCGCCGTGAAGTGGAGTCGACGACGAAGCAGGATCGCCGCAAGCGCCGTCTGCGCAGCCCCGGCCAGGGTGGTCACGGCCGCCAATCCCGCCGCGATGTATTGCAGCGGAAGCAGTGAGCACAGCAAAGCCCCTGCGACGAAAAGCACCGCCTGGAAAACGGTGATGAAGAACGGAGTTTTGGTGTCCTCTAACGCGTAGAACATGAGCCTGAGCACATGGAGCATGCTGAACGGCACGAGGCCGAGCAAGAAGGCAATGAGCACCGTCGCCATGCTGAGCACCTGCGCGAAGGTGTCAGAGCTGGGGCTGGCGGCGACAAAGATGCGGCTGAACGGGAACGCGAGAACGATGAGGGCAACCGAAGCGAAGACCGTAATCAGGCCGATGGTGAGCAGCGAGGTGGAGAGGTCATTGCGTACCTCGTCGAGGTTATCGTCGCGGGCGTGCGTGCTCATCCGGGTGAAGTAGGCGGTGGCAATCGAGACGGCCGCAATCGAGTGCGGAAGCATGAAAATTAGCCACGTATAGCGAAGCACGGCGAACGAGGGGTTGTCGGAGCCAGCGGTGAGCGAGGCGATGTTGGACTGCACGATTCCCGCGAGCTGGGTGACGAGAATCATGCCAAAAGTCCATGCCGCGGCCTTGCCGGCAGCGCCGAGGCCGACACCACGCCAGTGGAAGTCTGGGCGGTAGCGCAGCCCAGCCCGTCTCCAAAACAGACAAAGAACGAGGGCTTGCGCGGCGACGCCGAGACTCGCGCTTCCCGCGAGAAGCCCGATCATTGCCGGGGTCCACTGTTCTGCGTCGCTTTCGCCCGCGCCAGCGCCGAAGACCACCGTGAAGGTGATAAGTCCGGCAATGGCGACGACATTGTTGAGAACCGGCGCCCAGGTGAACGGGCCGAAGATTCCGCGCGCATTGAGTACTTCGCCGAGCAGACTGTAGAGGGCATAGAACAGAACTTGTGGAAGACACCAGTAGGCGAAAGCGACGGCGAGTGCGCGATCGGCGTCACTGAGCACGTTGGTGCCAGAGAGTGTGTAGAGGTTGACCAGCGCTGGGGCCGCAAGGGTGGAGATCGCGGCTGCCACGAGGAAGACAACGATGCCAATCGTCACGAGTCGATTGATGAAGCGCTGACCACCGTCATCGTGCAGTCCGGCTCGCACGATGGCTGGCACGAACACCGCTGCGAGCAGCCCGCCGGCGATGATCGCGTAGATGTTGTTTGGCAATTGGTTTGCCAGCGCGAAGGTGTTGGCGCTCGCGCCAACCGAGCCAAGCGTCTGGGCGAGCACCACGCCGCTGAGGAAGCCGAGCATGCGCGACACGAGCGTGCCCGACGCCAGAAGCGCACTTGCCCTAGCCAGCCCGCTCGCCATCAGGCCTCGATGGCGCGAGCTCGCCGGCGTCGGATGATGGTGCGCACAATGCCAGCCACGAAGACCAAGACAACCAGGATCGCCACCCCAAGGGTGACGGGTGTCTCCCATCCAGCCTGAACGCTGATGCTCACATGGGTCTTGGCACCGATGCGGTTGCCGAGCGCACTCGCGATCGCGACGTCGAGCTGCACGGTGCCGTTCGAGAGCGATTGCACGGGCACGGAGGCCTTTCGCTGAGTCTCTGGTTCAATTGTCAGTTCGACGCGAGAGTTCTCGACCTTCAGCAGCGGAGTGCGTGGCCGTACCGTGACAAAAACGGTCACCGCTTGGTCGAGTTCGTTCGAGACCGTGACCGGAAGAGACGCGCGATCGGCCCACAGAGTGATCGAGCTGCTCTTGACGATCTTCACCTTGTCGCGCAGTTCGGCGGAGGCGTTCGAGTATGCGGCAGACGCGGCAGCCCAGCCGGACGCGGTGGCATGCCACGCGGTAGACAACGTCGCTAGCAGGTCGAGGCGACGAGCAGCGGTGATGCGCGTTGGCTCGGCGGCGATGATTGAAAATTCACGGTCGCGCGACTCGTCGAGCAGCAGGGCCCGCACGGTCGCGACAATTTCTTCGCTGTGTCCACCATCAGAAAGCGTGACGGCGGCGGGTTCGGTTTCGAGCAGCTGGCTCAGCAGCACCGGGCGCACATTGGCTGAGGTCGCGAGCGTGGTGATGGTCAGTCCCAGATCGGTATCGTTCACCGTTACCTCGCGATCGATGGCGATCAGCACGGATGCCGGCTCGCTGACAGTGCTCGGGACGACACCGACCGAGGTGGCGAGTTGCGTCATCGCCGCGGTCCACTCGTCGCCGGAGTCCGCGGCGACAGCCAGACCGAACAGGGTAGAGAGCCGGTCGTCAGAGATGAGGCCTGTGACGCCGTTCAGGGTGGTGTGTGCTTGGCGGGCTTGGCTGGATCCGACATTTGTTGACGACAACAACACCTGGTCGTAGCGTGCGTCAAGCGTCGTGAGGTCGGCGGACGTCACCGAATTCAACGCCGGCCACGCGAGCGCGTCAGCGGTGTAGTCCCAGTTCACTAATGATTCGGTGGTTGGCAGGGGCGGCAGTTCACCGACATCAGGTGGCGTGGTAGGAGTCGGCGAAAAGCTCGCGCTTGGCTCGTCGGCGACTGGCGCAAATAGTCCAGGGTCGATCGCGAAATCAAAAGACTCCGGCTCGAGCAGCCCGGCGCTGTCTGCATGGAGTGGAAGCGTGAGGTCGCTATCGGCCCAACTGAGCGGGAAGGTCTCGTTCGATGCGCCGGCTAGACGATCGAGCCATGCACGAGCTGACTCCGGGGCGTCGCTGCCGAGAATTCGGATCGACGCGATGATTGACGGGTCGATTCCGATAGCCACCGGTCGATCAATGATTTCGTTGAGCTTCTTCGTCAACAGCCCAAACTCCGACGTGTAATTGGCGAGCAGCTCCGCGTCGATGAGCCCTGACGTGCGCGGCGGCGCCGTCAAAGCGACCACCATCGTCACCGATACCGGGGCCCCAGCGCTGGGGGCCGCGAGCGAGGGAGCGGCGGCGGATAGCGATGAGCAGGCGATGCCAAGGGCGGCGGCCACGGCGGTAC
This sequence comes from Actinomycetes bacterium, assembly GCA_031421055.1. GTDB lineage: Bacteria > Actinomycetota > Actinomycetes > Actinomycetales > Microbacteriaceae > Conyzicola. Next base: position 18,357 of record JANONY010000368.1, read on the forward strand.
GGGTGATCCAGCTACTCACGCGCCAACCCTGTGCTTCGTGTCGGCCAGCATGGGAGCAGTCTATTCTCTTGGCTATGCAGAGCGTCGCGTTGGCCATTCAGCGACTCGCCGACCTCGCAACCTCGCCGGGGGTTGCTCGACTCGCCAGCGCCTTCGCGGCAGCAGGGCACGAAATCGCGCTCGTGGGCGGCCCCGTGCGCGACGCGTTTCTCGGTCGAGAGGTGAGCGATCTTGACTTCACGACCGACGCCCTCCCCGATCAAATTCTCGCGATCGTCACCCCGATCTCTGACGCACACTGGGACATCGGTCGAGCGTTCGGAACGATCGGCGCCCGCATGGGCGGTGAGACGTTCGAGATCACGACCTATCGCTCCGACGCCTACGACGGTGAGTCGCGCAAACCGGAGGTAGCGTTCGGCGACTCGCTCGAGGCCGATCTGACGCGCCGCGACTTCACCATCAACGCGATGGCACTGCGGCTGCCAAGCCAAGTGCTTGTCGACCCCTCTGGCGGTATGGAAGACCTCCTCGCCAAGCGCATCTCGACTCCTGCTTCGCCACAGGTTTCTTTTGGCGACGACCCGCTGCGCATGCTGCGCGCCGCACGGTTCACCGCGCAACTTGGTTTCGTTGTCGACTCGGAGACGAGCGCGGCTATGACCGAGCTCGCACAGCGCATCGAGATCATCAGCGTCGAGCGGGTGGCGGCCGAGCTGTCGAAGCTGCTGCTGACCGCGGATCCGGTGCCCGGCATCCGTCTGCTGGTTGAGACCGGGCTTGCGCGGCTCGTCTTGCCCGAGGTTCCGGCGCTCAGGCTGGAGGTCGACGAGCACGCGCACCACAAAGACGTCTACGAGCACAGCCTGACCGTGCTCACTCAGGCCATCGATCTCGAGCGCTCGCGAGGCCTCGACGGTGCTCCCGACCTCGTGCTGAGGCTCGCGGCCCTCCTGCACGACATCGGCAAGCCCACCACGAAGCGCGTCGAGGGGCTGGGTGTCGTGAGTTTTCACCACCACGACGTGGTTGGCGCAAAGCTCGCCGCGAAGCGCCTCAAGCATCTGCGCTTCGACAACGACACCATCGCCGCGGTCGCCCGACTAATCGAGTTACACCTTCGATTCTTCGGCTACACCGACGGCGCTTGGACCGACAGCGCCGTTCGCCGCTACGTTCGCGACGCAGGACCGCTGCTGGAGCGGCTGCACATTTTGACGAGGGCGGATGTGACCACCCGCAATACTCGAAAGGCCGATCGGCTGTCGTTCGCCTACGACAACCTCGAGGAACGCATTGCCGAGATCGCCGAGGCCGAGGGGGTTGCCGCTGTTCGGCCCGACTTGGACGGTGAAGACATCATGCGCATCCTCGCGCTGCGGCCGGGGCGCGAGGTCGGCGAGGCGTACCGTTTTCTGCTCGAGCTGCGCCTCGAGGAAGGTCCGCTGGGGCCGGAGGTTGCAGAGCTGCGGCTTCGCGAGTGGTGGGCTGCGCGCGATGACTGAGCACGTCGTACCCATCGACTAGCAACGGTTTGGAAACCCAAGGCGCCCGAGGCGGTGCTCTCCTGCAGTGCGTTGTCGGAAGTGAACCGCGCCGTGAGCGCTTCAGTAGGAGCACCCGAGTGCTGACGAGCGAAACGTCCTATCCGAGCGCCCGGTGGTGAGTTTCTCCTAGTGAACTGCCGGCCGTGGACCGCTGCGTAGCCGAGTGGTGCCGCAACGGTCTACAATTGGCAGGTTGTCCCGATCCATGTGGTCGGCCGACACGTCAACACCCTCCTGTTGCAGATCGTCTGCAACCGTTCTAGTCCGAAGGAGGTGGGTTTGTGACGCACCAGTATGAACTCATGGTGATCCTCGATCCAGAGATCGATGAGCGCACCGTGGCCCCGAGCCTCGACAAGTTCCTCAATGTCATTCGTGCCGATGGTGGAACCATCGACAACATCGACATTTGGGGTCGCCGTCGTTTGGCATTCGAGATCAACAAGAAGACCGAAGGCATTTACGCCGTCGTCAACTTCACCGCGAACTCCAGCGCAACGGTCGAACTCGACCGCCAGCTCTCGCTCAGCGAGGCTGTAATGCGCACCAAGGTTCTTCGCGCAGAAGAGGGCTTCGCCCAAGTTGCCGCAGCAAAGAAGCTCTCTGACGAGAAGGCAGCCCGTAAGGCTGCCGCCCCGGCTAAGGCTCCCGTCGCTGAGGCGAAGGCTGCAGCGCCGGCTAAGGCCGCCGAGGTGAAGGCTCCAGCGCCGGCCAAGGCAGCTGAAGCGAAGGCACCGGCCAAGGCAGCTGTCGAGGCCGCTCCTGCCGCTGCACCCGAGGCCGCTGCCCCCGACGCTCCTGCAGAGACCGCGGAGTAGTCATGGCTGGCGAGACTGTCATCACCGTCGTGGGCAACCTCACGGCTGACCCCGAGCTGCGCTACACGCAGAACGGGCTCGCTGTCGCGAACTTCACGATCGCTTCAACGCCCCGCAACTT
>JANONY010000369.1:0-1596 GCA_031421055.1 Actinomycetes bacterium
GACATCGTCATCTTTGATCGGCCGAATCTTTATCGCGGCGACCCGGCCTCGCTCATCCAAGCGGCAGACGCGCTTGATCGACCGGGCCAATGCGTAACAATCTTCGGCCAGGAATTTTCGACGATCAGCAAGGGCAACCACGTCAACGTGTTCGACATCGCGGACGTGATCCCGACGGCCAACGGCGCGTTCGCGGATCTCCTGGCTTGGATGGCAACTCATCCCGATTTCGGGGGGCAGGTACCGCTGCTCCAGTTCAATCATCCGCGTACTGGCAAACGCGCCGGCACCGACTACGGCCGCGACGACTTCGGCGGCGACGAGACTGGCTGGGTCGAAGCGATGGCGCCCCACGTCTCGCTGATTGAAGTCTTCAACGCCCCGGCGCTGCGCGACGGCCAGCATCAACGTACGGAAGACCGTTCGAGCCTCTATTTGCGGCACCTCAATCTCGGCTTCCACCTCGCCCCCAGCGTCGGTCAGGACAACCACTTCCGCAACTGGGGCGTCTCGACCGATGCCCGGGTGGCGGTGATCACTCCGGACTTTACCCGGCGCGGGATCATTACGGCGCTGCGCCAGCGCCACGCATATGCCAGCGAAGATCTCAACCTGCGGGTAGTGTTTAGGGTGGGCAATGCCCTTCAGGGCGACATCGTCGCGCCACCGGCGCTTGGCTCCGAGCTGCCCCTGACGGTCCAGATTGTCGACGACGACGAGCCAACCGCCGCATACCGGATCGAGGTGTTCAAGGACGTTGCCGGGGCCAAGGCCGCGAGCGCGCCAGTCGAGTCTTTCGAGGTGAGCGGCAACCAGGCTCAGCCCGTCCCGCTGGAGGGAGTGCGGTTCGAGGCCGAGGGCGAGTACGTGCTGCTGCGGGTTACCCAACTCGGGGAGGAGGACGACGAGCATCCGATCGAGGATCGGGTCTGGACCGCGCCGGTGTGGTTCGAGAGCGCTGCGCACCACGCTCACGGCATATCAATGTCGAGCGTCCGTATTGTCAGCCTCATTCCCGACCCCGTAGGCGAAGACGTGATCAACGAGCAGATCACGCTACGCAATCTTGGAGCGACGGCCGTGCCCCTTGCGGGATGGCAGGTGCGCGATCTAGCCGGCAACGCTTGGCTGCTCGATGGGCTCGGCCAGTTGGCCCCGGGAGAGACGAAGATCGTCATTCGCAACGGTCAGCCGATGTCGCTGAACAACGGCGGCGACGAAGTCGAGCTGGTCGCGCCCGATGGTACCGTCGCGCAAGCCGTGAGCTACGGCAAGGTGGGTAGCGGACAAGTGATCACGCCTGATGGCATCTGAGACGGCCGCGGGACCCGCGAGCGTGGCTCCTGCCCGCCCACACAAGGCTGCGCCGCGCAATCTCGTGGTGATGCTCGACGGCACCGGCAACGAGCTTGGCCGCAACCTGTCGAACGTGCTCAAGCTGTTCCGGATCGCCGAGAAGGGCGAGAAGCAGCTGGTCTTCTACAATCCCGGCGTCGGCACGATCGCCCGGGTCAGCCCGTGGCAGCGGCGGGCTTGTTCGAACGCCGGCGCATCACGGCAATCAGCCTGCTGAGCACCACGCCAAGCAGCACCAGC
>JANONY010000370.1:0-1502 GCA_031421055.1 Actinomycetes bacterium
TGCCTCGGGCGTGCCGATTTCCAGCACACCGATCCGGGCAACGCCGTCGGCGACCTCCACCGGTAGCTTGCGGTTGCCCACGACCAGCGCGCTGCGGGCCCGCTCGGTGCCGATCAAGCTTTGCAAGGTCGCGCGCGTCACGCCCTCGCCGCCTTCGAATGCGGCCAGCGCGGTCTTCTCGATCAGCTCAGCGCCGAGGCCTTCGATGCGGCCGTTGCGAAGCTCGATCTCGCCCTTGCCGGTGAGCTGGGACATGGCCGCGCGCAAGCTTGTCGCGCGGCCGCTCAGCGCGACCGAAAGATTGCCTTCGCCGAGATTGCGCTGGGCGTCGGTGCGACCGCCACCGAGCTGGGCGAGCCGTGCACCGGTCATCCGCGCTTCGATCGACAGGTTGGCACCGGCTGGCGCTGCCTCGACGGTGCTGCGGGCAGTGAAGCGGCCGCCGAGCGCGGCGCCAGTCAGGCTCGCGATGTTGAGGCGCCCAGGCGACAGGGCGATGCTCATTTCGGCGTTCGTCAACTCGAGGCCGTCGGCGAGAACGGCGGTGGGCGTGGACAACGTGATCTGGCCTTCGATGCCATCGAGCAGCGCCAGAGACAAAGAGGCGTCGGGCCACGGGGAGGGAGTGTCCTCGCCACCGCTGTTGGCGGCGCCTGTGGCGTGGGTTTCCCCGTCGAGCACGAGGCCGAACAGTCCGAGCAGGGCAATGCGGTTTACCGAGAGTTGGCCGTCGATTCGGGTTCGCTCCCCTTTGGTGGTGAGCGCGATGTTGCCGGCGAGGCGGCTGCCGCCGACATCAAGGTTGCGGGTGGCCAGCTTCGTCACGCCCGCCTTGCGCTCGACCAGGAGTGTGCCGCGTACCGGTGCGCCGGCAACGAGCGGGCGGCGGGAAGCTCCCGCGAGCAACAGGAGATCGCCAGCATCGGGTGCTTCGACAGCGACGTTGCCGGAAAAAGCCAGCCCACTCAATGCCAGCCCACTCAGTGCGAGTTCGCCTGCGCCATCGAGGGAAGCGCGGCCATCGAACACGGCCTTGGTGGGGCCTGCGGGGGCTCGCGTCTCCAGTGTTGCGAGCGTGACCAGCGCGGCGGCGCTCGCGCCTGCGGACTTGATGCGAAGGGAGGTCGGGCCAACGCCGCGGGCACCCGCCGCCAAGTTGGCGATCTGTCCGTTGGCAATGCGGCGGACGGCTTCGCCGGCGGAGAGGCCTTCGAGCGTCATCGCCAGGTCGAGGGGGGCTTCGCGCCACCGGGCAAGTCCGCCGTCGAGTTTGAGATCGAGCGCGAGGCGTGCGTCGTCCAGGATGCCGTCGACGTTGATCGTGGCGCGCCCGGATGGTCCGCCGTCGAGTTTCAGCACGAAACCGAGATCGGCATTCGAGCTGCGGGTCAGCCACGGGTCAGCGAGCGGGCGTGCGCCGGTCGGCAGCAGGCTGGCGAGGGTTGCGATGCCTTGGCTGGAGCCGGCGCTGATCCAGCCGCGCAGATTGCCCTGCGGCTGGC
>JANONY010000371.1:0-1776 GCA_031421055.1 Actinomycetes bacterium
CCGTCGACGCGAACGGCACTCCGAATGGTTTCAGTGCCGGTAAGGCAACTCCTCATGGCAATGTCGCGCACTGGAACGACAGCGACACGACGATCGCTGATCCGCCAACCACGGTTAGGACCGCCGATTGGATAACGAGCAAGGGGATGCTGACCCGAATAGCAGCCTGGGACGCTATCGGCGGCACGGACCCGCGTCTCTACCCGCTCAACCACGTCGACAAGGACTACTGCACGCACCTGCGCGCCCACGGCCACCTCGTCGCTCTCGTTCCCGACGCACGTCTTCGTCATCTCGGAAGCCAGTCAACTCCGTCGGCATTTCGGGTGTTCCTTGCCACCTGGCAAGACTCATGGTTCAACGCTCGATGGTCTGACGCCGTCAGTCGCATGAGTGGCAATACTGCCGCGCCGACGGAGCACGCCTGCGCCGATTGGTTGCCTCAGGGCGCCGGGGCGAAGAGCACAATCGAGCACGTTGCGCGTGTTTGCGGTGAAGAAGCGAGCACCATGCTGGTTGCTTATGCGAGGTGGGCGGCCGCCGAACAAGCTAAAGCGGTCAGCGCCGCGCGCCACGAATTCCTGACCACAAGATCGTGGCGGTTCACTGCGCCGCTGCGTGCCGCCAGAGCGGCCCCAAACAAAATTGCCGCTCGGCTCCGAGGTGGCGTCTAGGCCTCAGGTACCGCTGGTAGCAAAAAACAGCTCGCCCGAGCCCGACACATCGAGTCGCAGTTCGTCGGCGGACACGAAGTAGGCCCGACCTCGTTCAATCGGGGCTGACCCACGAGAGCCCGAGACACGAAACGATCCAGCGGTGCACAGTACGATCGCGTCCGCTGCGATCTCGAGGCTTGCGTCGCCCGTCACGTGAAGCAGCTGAAAATCGGGCACCCCTGGCCGGTACGCCAACACACCATCGCCAAGTACCACGGGTGGCAGGTAGGGGGCTGGCAGCGGCTCGAAGTCAAGCACCGAGAGCAGCTCAGGCACGTCAACGTGCTTGGGCGTCAGCCCACCGCGAAGCACGTTGTCGGAGGCAGCCATCAGCTCGATCCCCAGCCCTTCGATATACGCGTGGATGTTGCCGGCCGGCAGATACAGCACCTCGCCCGGCGACAGAATGGCCAGGTTCAACATCAGACTGATCGCGATGCCCGGGTCACCGGGGTACGCCGCAGCGAGCTCTGCGATCAGCGCGTAGTGCTCGCCGTCGACGAGCGCCGCGGCCGCCACGAGTGACGTGAGCATCTCGGAAACTCCCGAACCGCGCGACAGCAACCACTCGAAGGTCGATCGAATGTCGTCGTCGTCTCCGAGTCGGTTGAGCCAGCCAATGAGCACCGCGTCGCCCGGTACTTCGGCGAGAAGGCGCTCGAGTGCCGCCCGTGTCTCTGCCGCAGGCCGAAACCCGCAGAGCGCCCGGAACGGCGTAAGCGCGAAGATGATCTCGGGCTTGTGCCGGTCGTCTTTGTAGTTACGGTTGGGGGCATCGAGTGGCACACCTGCGGCGTTCTCGCGCGCGAACCCGGCGATTGCTTGAGCCGTCGTCGGGTGCGCCTGCAAGGACAGCGGGGCGGCCGCGGCGAGCACCTTGAGCAAGAACGGCAGGGTCGTCAGCTCCGACAGCAACCCCGTCGGCGTGCGGGCCGGAGATCCCGGGTGGGTGCCGAGCCAGAGCTCCGCCTGCGGCAGCCCGGTGACGGGCATCCCCAAGAGCGACGGGATCGCGGTCGTAGAGCCCCACGCGTAGTCGCGCGGGGTGTTGGTGATGGCT
>JANONY010000372.1:0-3575 GCA_031421055.1 Actinomycetes bacterium
GAGCGCCCCCTCGGCCCGCTCCCATCGCTGTCTCTTAGGCTCAAGTGCATGAGGTACCGCAACGAACCGATCTACACCGCAGCGATCGGCGCCGGTCGCGCCCTGTTCGGCGCCCTGCGCCTGCGCCGTGCAGTTATTGGCGCCCAGCACGTGCCCGATGCGGGCGGGGCTGTCATCGCCATGACCCACTTTGGCTACCTGGAGTTTGCGTTGGTCGAGTGGGCGACGTGGCTGCACAACCGCCGCCGCATCCGCTTCATGGCGAAGAAAAGCGTGTTCGAGAAGCGGGTGGTTGGTTCGTTCATGCGCAACATGAAGCACATCCCGGTCGACATGAAGGCTGGCGCGAGCGCCTACGCCGCGGCAGTTGCGGCACTGCGAGCGGGGGAGCTGATCGGCGTGTTTCCTGAAGCGGGGGTGAGCGCGTCGTTCACGATTCGCGACTTCAAGACCGGCGCTGTGCGCTTGGCGGCAGAAGCCGGCGTGCCACTCATTCCGCTCGCCCTCTGGGGCGGACAACGCCTGATGACCAAGAACCGCACGATCGCCCTGCGCGAGCGCTTCGGTGTTGCCATCACGATCGTCGTCGGCGAACCGATCACGGTAACGCCGGCGGATGACGCCACGGCGGCAACAGCCAGACTCAAGACGACCATGGAGGGCCTCCTCGCAACCGCGCAGCAGGCCTACCCGCACGATGGCACCGGTCAGTGGTGGCAGCCGCGCCACCTCGGCGGAACGGCGCCCACTCCAGAAGAAGCGGCCGCAGCCGACGCAGCGCGTGATGCGCGCCGGGCCACGGCGGCGAGCAGGCGCGGTTAGCTGCCGCCGGCCGAGTTTCATTCGTTCGGCGCATCGATATCGTACTTATGGTGGTGCCCAACGCACGGCCGCGTCGGCAGAGTTGTCACTATGACTACTACTACCCCAATCTCTCCAGTAACTCTCACCGGCGAGCTCGCACCGCAACTTTCGCGGTGGCTGTGGCTCGTGAAGTGGATTCTGGTGATCCCGCATCTTGTGGTGTTGTTCTTCCTCACCATCGCCGCGCTCTTCACGACGATCATCGCCGGGTTCGCGATCCTGTTCACCGGCCGCTACCCGCGTAGCCTGTTCGACTTCTCGGTTGGCGTGCTTCGCTGGAGCTGGCGCGTCGCGTTCTACAGCTACTCGGCGCTCGCCGTCGACAAGTACCCGCCGTTCTCCCTCGACAAGACCGACTACCCGGCCGACTTCGACGTTGCCTACCCAGAGAAACTGATGAACGGCCTCGTGCTGGTGAAGTGGTGGTTGCTCGCGATTCCGCACTACCTCGTGCTCGCCCTCATCGTCGGTTCGAGCTACGAATGGTCCCAGCGCACCAATCCGCCGGCCGATCAGCGCCTCGCTGACATTGGCACATGGGGCAGCGCGATGGGCGTCGGCTCGACTCCCGGCCTACTCGCGATCCTCGTGCTGATCGCGGCCGTCATCTTGCTGTTCACGGCGCGCTACCCACAGCCGCTGTTCGACTTCGTGATGGGACTCAATCGCTGGGTGCACCGCGTCTACGCCTACGTGTTCCTACTCACCGACGCATACCCGCCGTTCCGCCTCGACCAGGGCGGCAGCGAGCCATCGGCGATCGCCGCAGCGAAGGCATAGCTCGCTCGTACTCGAGCTTTCGCGTGCGCCCACGCCGAACTCGCTGAGCCGCTGCGTTGCGGCGCCGCGCTGCGGCTCAGTCCCGTCACGAGGCAGCGGCCCCCGGGCACCAGCAGAGCGTTCACGAAACAGAGGACATTTTGCCGGGTGCTCGGGGCTAAGGGACGGACTCCGGGAATGTCCTCTGTTTCGTGAGTGCCTCGGCGGGAGACCTCCACCTGAGCGTCCAGGCGACAGCGCTCAGGCCACAGCGCCCAGGCAACCTAGGCTGCGTAGCCAGCCGCGCTACCGCAGCTCGGCGACCACCGGCTCCGCGTCGCGCTTGTCTTCAAACGCGCCCTTCGGCACGAAAGCGAGCAGCACGGCCGCGACAAGCGCGGTCACGGCGCACACCGTCCAGACTACGTAGTAGCCGCTGAGGCTGCCCGCCGTTGTCTCGGCGCCCGTCGCCGTTGCGCGGCTGAGCAGCGCGAGGCCAAAGACCGCGGACGCGAACGCGCCACCGAGCGTCTTGGTGGTGTTGGTGAGTCCGGTCGCGACGCCAGTCTGCGTGCGTGGAGCCACTGCAGCGGCAGCCGCGGGCAGGGCGGCGACGAGGGCACCAGATCCGATGCCCGCGATGCTGACGTTGATGAGCAGTTGCGGCAGAGTGTCGTGCATCGGCAGAAATAGAAAGTAGCCGATCGCAATGAGCCCGGCCGCCCCCATGAGCACGCGGCGCGGTTCGATGCGTCGGGTAATTTGTGGATAAAGCAGAGCGCCAACCAGTAGCGAGATCACGTACAAGCCGATGAGAATCGAGACCGTGCCGCCCGTCGCGCTCAGTCCAAAGCCCTCGGTCTCACGGTTGGTGCGCACGAAGGTCGAGAGCGGGGCTTGCGCGCCAAGAACGCTGACGCCGAACAGACCCGCCGTGACGAGAATGGGCCACATGGTGCGCTGACGGAACATGCGAATGTCGATGAGTGGATCGTCCTGCCGCAGTTCATAGCGCACGAACGGGATGAAGAGCAATACGCCAACGATCATTGCAGTCCACGGCAGCCAGTTCGCCGGGCCGGTGACGCGGATGAAGCTGAGGCCAGCGGTGATCACGAGTAGTGCGACTGAGATGAGCACCAGGCCGACATAGTCGAGTGTGCCGCCGGTCTGATCGGGCGACTCTTTGACGCCGAACAAGATGACGAAGAAGCAGGCGACGACGCACGCCGCCGGAATGAGCAGCAGAATCCACATGTTCTCGCCGAGTGCAGCGGAGAGATCTGCCGAGGTGAGCCCTTCGCGTTGCTCGACCGTCGGAAACAGCGCGTCGGCAAGCGCACCGCCAGAGAGCGCGCCAACGATGACGCCGAACTCGAGGCCGGCCACAAGAAAGCCAGCGGCCTTTCGAGTCAGCGCGGCGGCTTGTCCGTTGGCGCGACTGCGGCTGAAGATCAATGCGACTTCGAGCGGCAGCCAGACCACGTACACACCCTGGAGAGCCCAGGCGACTAGGAACACCCAGAACACCGGAGAGAAGGCCAGCGCCACACTGGCGATCGCCGTGATTGCCGTCGAGATGAGCAGAATGCGCTTGTGACCGACCATGTCGCCGAGTTTGGCGAGGAACGGAACGACGAGCGCGCTCACCATGAGTTGGGCGCCCTCGAACCAGTTGACGTCGGCGTCTTTGATCTGCAGGAAACGCGCGATATCAGTGAGCAGCGGAACGTAGTACCCCTGCAGGATGCCACTCGTGACTTCGACCAGCACGAGAAAACCGACGACTCCGGCGACCGCACCGAGTGGAACCTTGCTGCCCATGAGACTCCTTCGTAACCGAACGTGAGCCAACGTTACAGCGAGCGGATCAAAACCTGGAAGAAGCGCTCGCCGCGTTCGAGCGAGTCGATCGTGACGTGCTCGTCGACGCCGTGGATGCTCGCGCGCTG
>JANONY010000373.1:0-11143 GCA_031421055.1 Actinomycetes bacterium
GCCGACAGAATGAAGCCGAGGATGTAGCCGAAGCTTGCGCCTGAGAGCGCGGCAAAGCCGGTGACGTGGGAACCGTCATCCTCCGGCGCGAAGACCGGCAGTCCAATGAGGCCGAGAATTGCGTAAAGCGTGAGCGACAGACTGCCGCGAGCGGCCCCGAGCGATGCGCCGGCGAGGAGCACGGCCAGGGTCTGGCCGGTGATCGGAACGTAGGGGAGCGGAATCGTCAGCTGCGCAGCGAGTGACACGAGCGCGGCGCCAGCGGCGACGAGCACGATGTCGGTCACGAGTGTGCGTGAGAACACGCGGTCAGCGAGGGTGGGCTGTCCATACGCGAGGGTGAGGCTAGACATGGGGCTCCTTGAAAAGGCTGAGGGGGGATGCCAAGTAGACTATCTCTTCGAATCCCCCCTCACGCGTTGTCGAAACGCAACGAAATAATAGGACTTTGCCTGTGCTCTCCGTGAACGACCTCGAGCTGCGCGTCGGGGCACGACTGCTGATGGATGGCGTCTCTTTTCGCGTCGACCGCGGCGACAAGATCGGCTTGGTCGGCCGCAACGGCGCAGGCAAGACGACTCTGACTAAGACCCTCGCGGGCGAACTGCAAGCCGCCGGGGGAACGATCAGCTCAACCGGCGAGATTGGGTACCTTCCTCAGGATCCGCGCAGCGGCAACCCGGCAGACCTCGCACGCACGCGCATCCTCGACGCACGCGGCCTCGGTCAACTCGTCATCGACATGCAGCAAGCGACAATGGATATGGCGAGCACTGCGCCTGGCGTCAGCGAGAAAGCGATGCGCAAGTACAGCAATCTCGAGGAGCGTTTTGTGGCGCTCGGGGGGTACACGGCCGAGGCTGAGGCTGCATCCATCGCGTCCAACCTCAGCTTGCCCGACCGCATTCTCGACCAGCCGCTGTCGACTCTCTCTGGTGGCCAGCGCCGCCGTATCGAGCTCGCGCGCATCCTGTTTTCCGGAGCGGACACCATGCTGCTCGACGAGCCGACGAACCACCTCGACGCTGATTCCGTTGTCTGGCTTCGCGAATTTCTCAAGAATTTTCAAGGCGGCCTGATCGTGATCACCCACGACGTCGATCTCGTCGAAGAAACGGTCAACAAGGTCTTCTACCTCGACGCCAACCGAATGACGATCGACCAGTACAACATGGGCTGGAAGAACTACCACAAGCAGCGCGCTGCCGACGAGGAGCGTCGCACGAAGGAGCGCGTCAACGCCGAGAAGAAGGCCGGGGTGCTGCAGGCCCAGGCGGCCAAGTTCGGCGCGAAGGCATCCAAGGCCGCGGCCGCCCACCAGATGGTGGCTCGTGCAGAGAAACTGCTCAGCGGACTCGACGAGGTGCGCGCCGTCGACCGCGTCGCCAAGTTGCGGTTTCCTGAACCTGCGGCGTGCGGCAAGACCCCGCTCATGGCAGAGAACCTGTCGAAGAGCTACGGATCGTTGGAGATCTTTGCTGCCGTCGACCTCGCAATTGACCGCGGCTCCAAAGTCGTGGTGCTCGGCCTCAACGGTGCTGGTAAGACGACTCTGCTGAGGATGCTCGCCGGCGTCGACCTGCCCGACACCGGCACCATCGTGCCAGGCCACGGCCTGCGCGTCGGCTACTACGCACAAGAGCACGAGACGATCGACGTGAAGCGCAGCGTGCTCGAGAACATGGTCTCGTCGTCGCCAAACATCACCGAGATGGAAGCGCGACGCGTGCTCGGCTCGTTCCTGTTCACGGGGGATGACGGCTACAAGCCCGCCGGGGTGCTCTCCGGTGGAGAGAAGACCCGCCTCGCCCTCGCGATGATCGTGGTGTCTGGTGCAAACGTTCTGCTGCTCGACGAGCCGACCAACAACCTCGACCCGGCCTCGCGCGAAGAGATTCTCGGCGCGCTCGCGAACTACTCCGGCGCCGTCGTGCTCGTCTCGCACGACGAGGGAGCCGTCGAAGCCCTCAACCCCGAGCGCGTGCTGATCATGCCCGACGGCACCGAAGACCACTACAACGTCGGCTACCTCGACCTCATCTCGCTCTCCTAGCCGCGCTGTCGCCTCACGAAAACGCAGGAGATTCTTCGCGTGGCGTCGTTCAGGCGGCAGAACGTGCGTGTTCGGCTTGTTTGTCCTGCGTTTTCATGCGGTGACCGGATACGCGACGACGCTTCACGAGGATGGATTGCAACACGCCGCGTCGGTCGCGCCCCCAGCTCGGAGTGTCGCAGAATCTCCTCGGCTAGCGTCGCTCAGGGCGAGCGGAGGGCCGGTCAGCGCTGCGCTGCGCTGCGTCGAGCAGCTCGTCTTCGGCGTCGGCATCGGTGGGTCTCTGCGCGGCCTTGGCCCGACGCAGCAGCGCGCGCTCACGTTCGGCGGGGTCATCCGCGTTGATCAGCCGGTACTCCTGCCGGAGCGCGTACGCGAGACCGCCGAAGCCGAATATCGCAAAAACTATCCACTGCACGGCGTAGGAGAGATGTGGTCCTTCGTCAGGCTGAGGCCTGACTGCGGCGGCGGGACGGGTGGCAGGAGCAGGGCTCTCTGACTCGAGCAGCCCGTAGGCGCCCGTGTAGGTCGGGCGGTCGAGCAACGAAGCAACAGCCCCGAGCTCGATCGTCGGAATCTGGCCCTCTGGCGCCGTACGACCGAGAAGTGCTGGCTCGCTCGGCTTGAGGTGGGCGATGACCGTCACCCGACCATCCGGGGGAGCAGGTACCGCGACGGGAGCATCTGCGGTCGAACCGGGCTCGACCCAACCACGGTCGACCACGAAGACACTGCCATCGTCGAGCAGCAGCGGCGTCAGAACCTCGAAGCCTGGGGCGCCGTTAAATGGGCGATTGCGCACGAGCAGTTGCTCATCCGCCAAGTACTCGCCTGTGATCACGACCGGTAGCCACTTATTGTTGGCGTCGAAAACATCGAGCGAGGGCAGCGCGGAGGAGAGCGGAGCGGGCGACTCGTCGTAGTTCTCGATGACGCGGGTCACCTCGACGAGAGCCTCATCGCGGCGGGCGAACTGCCATTGTGACAGCAGCACGCAGAGAAACGCGAAGACGACGGCGGCAGCGAGGTAGCCGAACCATCGGCGTTTGAGAGCGAAACGCCATCCCCTCATTCGGGCAACGACTCGGGGTAGGTGCCGAGCACAGTCACGACAACGGGGAATCCGCGCGAGCCGAGGTAGTCGCGCAGAAACTCCACGTGTTCGTCGCAGGCGACCCACACTTTGATTCGATCGGGTGTGTGGATGCGCGGGTTGCGCCAGTTGACCTGCCACGCCGCGTCAGACAGGCATCCGGCCCGCGCACACTGCCAGACACCAACGGAGTAGTCCTCGTTCACTCTGTGCGGTCTCTCGGAGCGAGGGGCACGAGAGTGCCGTACTCACCCGGTGCCTCTGCGCTGCCGCCCCGCTGCATCTTCACGTTGGCAACCACGACGGCAAAGTATGGCAACACGATTGCGCCGATGATGGCGACAAACTGCCACCCGCCCTGCACGAAGAAGACCAATACGACGCAGATCAGGCGCACGCTCATGGCGACAACGTAGCGAACGACGCGCCCGTGCCGCTCTTCGTCAGGTGATAGTGGGAGCGAGGTAATTGTTTGCTGTTTTTTCGACATTATGGCCATTCGGCGGAGCCGTGGTGGCCCGCGTCCTTCTAGCCTACGTCGCCGCGCGCGAACAGTAGGCTGGTCGCCATGACTACCCCCCGCACTGTTCTTGTCACTGGTGGAAACCGCGGCATCGGCTACGCCATCGCCGAAGAATTCATCGCTCAGGGCCACCGCGTCGCAGTCACCGCACGCAGCGGGTCTGGCCCGTCCGGCTCGTTGACGGTGATAGCGGATGTGACAGACAGCGCCAGCATTGACACCGCCTTCACCGAGGTCGAGGCCGCACTTGGCCCGATCGAGGTGCTCGTCGCCAACGCGGGGATCACCCGCGACACCCTGTTGCTGCGCATGACGGAGGAGGACTTCACCGACGTCATCGACACGAACCTCAACGGCGCCTTCCGCGTGGTCAAGCGCGCCTCGAAGGGAATGCTCAAGGCTCGCTTTGGGCGAATCATTCTGGTCTCGTCGGTGGTCGGCCTGCTCGGCTCGGCAGGCCAGGTCAACTACTCGGCCTCGAAGAGCGGCCTCGTCGGCCTCGCCCGCTCGCTCACCCGCGAACTCGGATCGCGCAACATCACCGCTAACGTCGTCGCGCCCGGCTTCATCGAAACAGACATGACGGCCGAGCTTCCGGAAGAGCAGCAGGCCGACTACAAGAAGTCGATCCCGGCAGGGCGCTTTGCGGCGCCGAGCGAGGTCGCGAAGGTGATCGCGTGGCTCGCCTCCGATGACGCGGCGTACATCAGCGGGGCAGTGATTCCGGTTGACGGCGGGTTGGGGATGGGGCACTAGCCCCTTGGACGGCAAGCCTCCGCGTGTGTACATTGGGTGTACACACTGGAGGCGCATATGAGCTCATCTCCCACTCCTGTGGAGAGCAATCGCGAGGGCAAAGACTCGCGCATTAGCCTGCGGGTTTCACCCACTCAGGCTTCGCTGCTCAAGCGCGCCGCCGAATCCCAGGACACTACCTTGACTGACTTTGTACTCACGAGCGCGGCTCTCGCCGCCGAGCGCGCCCTCGCCGACCGGCGTCTGTTTGTGCTGCAGCCCGAGCAATGGGCTGCCTTTGAAGCGGCGCTCGAACGGCCCGCCCGGCTTGATCCGCACCTCCGTGATCTCGTGCAAGACGACAGCTTCTTTGTCGATTAGCGGGTATCCGCGCCCGAGGAAGCTGCTGGCAACCGATGAGGTTGATGGTTTCGACTGCGGGCAAACGGAACTCAACAACTGGCTCACCGACTTCGCACTGCTGAGCCAACGGTCGGGAATGTCGACCGTGTTCGTCAGCGCGCCCGACGGGCGGGTCGACGGCTATTACGCGATCGCGGCCACCGGGGTATCGCCTGCGTCGGCCCCCGAGCGCGTCACGAAGGGCGTGCCGAGACACCCCGTACCGATGATCCTCCTCGCTCGTCTCGCCGTCGACGTCCGCGCACAGGGAAGCGGACTGGGTCGAGCACTCGTCGCAGACGCGATGCGGCGAGTTGCCGCTGTCGCCGACCAGGTCGGGGTGCGGGCCCTACTCGTTCACGCCAAAGATCAGGCAGCGAGAGAGTTCTACCTCAGCCTCGCAAGATTCGAGCAGTCGCCGACCGATGAGCTGCACCTGTTTCTGCTGTTGAAGGATCTGCGCCGCGCGATTGCCGCCTAAAGACGCAAGCCCGGTGAAAACTCATCCTCCAGCAGGCTGCATCGGGAAGATCGTGCTGGGTGAACTGCCTCGCGCCCGGCACGACCAAGACAGTGGGGTCTCACTATTCGGGGCAAAGCGTGGCGCGGCGCGCGGTGCTCTACCTAGCCAGTAATCAGGGCTCAACCGTTCAATCGAGCGCACGAGAATCAGTCGCCACTCGGCTGCACCAAACACCTAGATAGTGCCCTGTCTCGTTAGTTGTTCTGACCGCTAGTTTGATCCTCATGCCCGTAGAGCGACAGGGTCAGCGCACTCAACCACGGTGAGCGTGCCAGGTCGACGCCTTGATGGCTCGACTTGCCCGTCTCCGTCGAGCCATACCGAGACTCATGGGGACTAGTTCCGCGTGGCTTGCTGCCAGGGAGCTATCGTGCACCATGTTCGATACACCTACAGGCCTGGACCACTATGACGCGATGCGTTATAGTTGCCCATGCTGAGGTCGTTCGCCGGCACTGAGGCAGAACGCCTCTGGCGCCGCGAACGATCGAAGCGGCTCAGCGCCGATCTGCAAAGAGCGGCGCTGCGCAAACTGGCAATGCTCGACGCTGCTGAGCGAATCGACGATCTCCTGGTACCGCCCGGGAACCGATTGGAGAAGCTTCGTGGCAACCGCGTTGGCCAGTGGTCGATCCGCGTAAATGACCAGTGGCGAATCTGCTTCGAATGGACGGACGCCGGACCCGAGCACGTTGAGATCGTCGATTACCACTAGGAAGCGAGGAGAGACGGTGTCGAACTTGATGCCCCCCGTCACGCCGGGCGAGATTCTGCTCGAGGAGTTTTTGATACCCCTCGGCATCTCGCAGAATGCTCTAGCGCGCGCTATCGACGTGCCGCCGCGTCGGATCAACGAGATCGTTTTGGGAAAGCGTTCCGTCACGGCCGACACCGCGCTGCGATTGTCCACCTATTTCGCGCTATCCGACACCTTCTGGACGAACTTGCAGACGAGGTTCGATCTCGAGATCGAGCGTGGCGAGATGCAGGGTGTTCTCGATCGAATCGTTCCGTTGAAGCGTGCAAGCTGATTCACCGCATCGCCGTCGAGTGGGATGGTCACCCAGCCACGAAGCAACCCTCGGGGGCTTGCAGATCGACACGGTCGGCTGGAAGGCTACCGCCACCGGGCACTCCGTTGCGATAGCGATACTCCTCATTCTTTACCCGCGCAACCCCAACAACGGCAGCACCAGCGACAGATCCCGCTCGTCGATCAACACATCCGCCAAATCACGCACGGGCGCCTTCGCGTCGAACCCGACCGAGAGTCCGGCCAGCGCCATCATGGTCAAGTCGTTGGCGCCGTCGCCGACAGCGACCGTCTGGCGCAAAGGAATGTCGGCATCCAAAGCCCACTCGCGCAGGGTGTCGGCCTTCGCCTGCGCGTCGATGATCGGACCCTCGAGTTCGCCCGTCAAAAGCCCGCCCGAAACGCCCAGGCGGTTGGCTCGCCAGTAGTCCAAACCGAGAGATTCGGCGATCGGGTCGAGCACCTCGTGGAATCCGCCGGAGACGACGGCCGTGCGGCCGCCAGCAGCGCGAATGCCCGCCACCATTTCTGGAACGCCCTTGGTGACGCTGATAAGTGGGGCCACATCCGCAAAGACTGTCGAGGGGAGCCCGCGAAGCGTCGCAACTCGCGACCGCAGCGACTCTTCGAAGTCGAGCTCGCCGTTCATCGCGGCGAGGGTAATCGAAGCCACAAGAGAGAGCGATCCGGCGGCCGCGGCCAACAGCTCGATGACCTCGTTCTCGATCAGGGTCGAGTCGACGTCGAGCACAACAAGAAAGCGCGCCATGAGTTGGGTGTGCTCCTTGAGTAGCGGCTAGGCGGTGACGTGAACTCCCTTACCGACGATCGTGATGCCAGAGTCGGTGACGGTGAATCCCTTGGCGCGGTCGGCCTCGGCGTTGACGCCCACTTCGGCTCCCGCGTCGACCACCACGTCTTTGTCAAGAATAGCCTTGCGCACGACGGCGTTCGGCCCGATGTGGACCCGCTCAAAGACGATGGAGTCGACCAACATCGCCCCAGACTCGAGGGAGACCCATGGGCCAAGCACGCTGCGTTCAACATGCGCCCCAGAGATCACGGACCCAGGGGAGACGATCGAATCGATCGTTGTGCCGACTGACCCGAGTGCGTCGCGCACGAACTTCGCCGGCGGCGAATTGAGGTGCTGGCTGAAGATTGGCCAGTCGGTGTTGTACAGGTTGAACACCGGCAGGGCCGAGATGAGGTCTTGGTGCGCCTCGAAGAACGAGTCGATGCTTCCGACGTCACGCCAGTAGAAGCGGTCGCGATCCGTCGACCCAGGCACGATGTTGCGGTTGAGGTCGTACACGCTCGCCTCGCCACGAGCGACGAAGTCCGTGACGATATCGCCGCCCATGTCGTGTGTTGAGTCGGTGCGCTCTCCATCGTTGAGCACGGCATCAATGAGCACGTCGGCGTTGAAAATGTAGTTGCCCATCGACGCAAGAATCTCGCCGGGGGAGTCGACGAGCCCGACCGCATCCGTCGGCTTCTCGCGGAAGGCGGCAATCTTCGTCGGGTCTTGTGCATCGAGTTCAAGCACGCCGAACTGGTCGGCAAGACTGATCGGCTGCCGAATCGCGGCAACGGTGAGACCCCGCCCCGACTCGATGTGCGCATCGATCATTTGCGCAAAGTCCATGCGATACACGTGGTCTGCGCCGACCACGACGACGATATCTGGCTTCTCGTCGCGCACAAGATTGAGGCTCTGCAAAATCGCGTCGGCCGAACCGCTGAACCAGCGCTTGCCAAGGCGTTGCTGCGCAGGCACCGAGGCGACGTAGGCGTTGAGCATGCCAGAGAGCCGCCAGGTCTGCGAGACGTGTCGGTCGAGGCTGTGTGATTTGTACTGCGTGAGCACGACAATTTGCCGAAGCCCCGAGTTGATGAGGTTGCTCAGCGCGAAGTCGATCAGTCGGTAGCCGCCGCCAAATGGCACCGCGGGTTTCGCCCTGTCTGCGGTGAGTGGCATGAGTCTTTTGCCCTCGCCACCAGCGAGCACGATGCCAAAAATCTTCTTGGAGGCCATGAGTCCACAGTAAGTGACCGCCTATGCCTGTACTAGCGTCTAACCCATGCGAGTTGACCTGATAAGTCGTGAGTATCCGCCGGAGGTCTACGGCGGCGCCGGGGTACATGTCGCGGAGCTCGTTCGGGCTCTCCGCCCGCACCTCGACGTCGTTGTGCGGTGCTTCGGTCAGCCGCGCGACGAGCAGGGCACCTACTCCTACCTCGTGCCGCCAGGGCTCACCACGGCCAACCCAGCACTCGCGACACTCGGGGTGGACTTGCAGATCGCACAGGACGTTGGCGGCGCTGACATCGTGCACTCGCACACCTGGTACGCGAACGGGGCCGGACACGTTGCCTCGCTTCTGCACGGCATCCCGCACGTCGTTACAGCCCACAGTCTCGAGCCCCTGCGCCCGTGGAAGGCCGAGCAGTTGGGCGGCGGCTACCGCGTCTCGAGCTGGATCGAGGCGACGGCCTTCGCGGGCGCCGCTCGGATTATCGCGGTGAGCGAGGGGATGCGACAAGACATTCTGCGGTCGTACGCCTTCCTTGACCCGGCGCGCGTGAGTGTCGTCTACAACGGTATCGATCTCGAGCGATGGCACCCGGTCGACGACGAGGAGCTGGTGCGCGGGCTCGGCATCGACCCGACCCGACCATCCGTCGTCTTCGTCGGACGCATCACGCGGCAGAAGGGCTTGCCCTACCTACTCAAGGCGGCCGCTCTGCTACCGAAAGAGGTGCAGCTCGTGCTGTGTGCGGGCGCCCCCGACACCCCGGAAATTCTCGCCGAGGTGAAGAAGGGAGTCGCGGCGCTGAAGAAGAAGCGCTCTGGTGTGGTCTGGATCGACCGACTGCTCAACCAGACCGAGCTGTCGGCCGTTCTCACCACGGCCACCACCTTCGTGTGCCCCTCGATCTACGAACCACTCGGCATCGTCAACCTCGAGGCAATGGCCTGCGGAGCGCCCGTGGTCGGCACCGCAACCGGCGGCATTCCTGAGGTCATCGTCGACGGCGTCACTGGCCGACTCGTGCCCATCGATCAGTTGACTGATGGCACTGGCACGCCGGTCAACCCAGACCAGTTCGTCGCCGATCTCGCAGCCGCCCTCACCGAGGTGGTGAGCGACCCCGTCAAAGCGCGACAGATGGGCGAGGCCGGTCGGCTTCGCGCGCGGTCGGAGTTCAGCTGGGGCCGAATCGCCGCGCAGACCAAAGAAATCTACGAGTCGCTCGCCTGAGTAAACTGGAACCAAATGGCTAGTGTTCTTGAGCTCACCGACGTCAGCGTCGTCCGTGATGGCAATCCGATTCTCGATTCGGTGACGTGGACCGTCGACAGCGCAGAGCGCTGGGTGGTGCTCGGCCCAAACGGCGCAGGCAAAACCACGCTGCTTCAGATCGCCTCGGCGAGCATCCACCCAAGCTCTGGCACCGCGCGCGTGCTTGACGACAACCTCGGCCAAGTGGATGTGTTCGAGCTTCGACCGCGCATCGGTTACGCCTCGACCGCGCTCGCCCGTCGACTGCCTGCCGACGAGACCGTGCTCAATGTGGTGCTCACGGCCGCATACTCGGTCACCGGCCGGTGGAGCGAAGAGTACGGTGACGTCGACGTTCGCCGCGCCAGGCGTGTTCTCGCCGAGTGGAAGCTCGACTCGCTCGAGAATCGCGAGTTTGGCGGCCTGAGCGACGGCGAACAGAAGCGCGTGCAGATTGCTCGCTCCGTCATGACTGACCCAGAACTGTTGCTCCTCGACGAGCCGGCAGCATCGCTCGATCTTGGCGCCCGCGAAGAGTTGATCACGCTGCTTGGCGGCTACGCGAGAGCGAAGAGCGCACCGGCCATCGTCATGGTCACCCACCACGTTGAAGAGATTCCGTCTGGCTTCACCCACGCGCTGCTGATGAAGAACGGCGCGATCACGGCTGCCGGCCCGATCGACGAGGTGCTCAACCCGGCGAATCTCAGTCTGACCTTCGGTCTTGAGCTTTCGCTCGAGAAGTCGAACGATCGGTACGTTGCCCGCGCTGTGTGACTCAGCGCTGGTCTGGTAGGCTAGCTCGTCGGCCCTAGGCCCCGCAGATTTACTTTTCCTAGACTTCATTTTCGCAGAGGACATCCCATGAAGACCGATATTCACCCGCAGTACGCAGCGATCGTGTTCCGCGACCTCGCTTCGGGCGAGACATTCCTCACCCGTTCGACCGCGACGAGCGAGAAGACCATCGACCTTGATGGCGTCACCTACCCGGTGATCGACGTCGAAATCTCGTCTGCCTCGCACCCGTTCTACACGGGCAAGCAGCGCATCATGGACTCGGCCGGCCGCGTCGAGAAGTTCAACTCGCGCTACAAGGGCTTCAGCAAGTAACACCACTCAGACGAGGAGGGCAGCAACTACGGTTGCTGCCCTCCTTCGCTGCGTTTCTCGTCAATTTTCGCCTCCACCTGTCTTGCCAGAGCTAATCGGGTATACCCCGAGAACTGTTTTACCATCCGCTGCGTACACAGGCAGCGTGCGGTCAGTAGGCACGTCGTTCAGCGCGGCCGTGAGGCTGCTTGCGGCTGCCATCTCGGCAGCAAATGCGGAAGTTTCGACATAGCCGAGCTGCCCGTTCGTCGCTCCCGCTTCGAACAAATCTGGGCCGGTTCGAAAAGAAGAGGTCTGTCAGAGGCCCGTATGTCTGACCAGAGGCGTTTCGGCCGGTCTGTCCCGGAACAACATCCCTTGCCTCGATCGCGCTCGCGACTT
>JANONY010000374.1:0-8454 GCA_031421055.1 Actinomycetes bacterium
CAGCTCGAACTCGGCCACCCGCCGCGGGTTGGCCGGATCGAACAGAATGCACACCACGGGGCCTGCGACTGCCGACTCGGTGACGAGTCGCCTCGCCTTGCTCAGATTTTGCGGCGGCACACTCGATTCGGCGTCGACCAAAAGCAGTGAGTCGCGAACCCGTGCCTCACCGGCACTCGGCCGCACGAGGTCATGCACTATCTGTTGACGCGGAACTGTGAGGAGAAAGGCCTCACGCAACAGTGGGTCGTTGAAGGTCGGGTTCTTTGCGCCGGAGAACTGCAGATCGAGGTGCTCGAAGGCGCTGCCCTCGCCCGACTGCACCTGGTCACCATCAAGGTCAGTGAGTGCCTCAAGCACCTCCGGGGTCGCGATCGGCGCAATTACGTCGACCTCGCCGCGGCCAAGCGCCGCGACTGCTTCGAGGGGGTCGGCGATAGTCATCACGCGTACTGTCTCGAATCGGGGCTTGCGGTCACCCGTGTACAGAGCATTCGCGGTCAGCGTCACCGACTCGTCTGGTTCAATCGCCGTGACAGAGTACGGGCCAGACCCGACGAAGAGGTCGAGCGGTGTTGCCTCGTTGACGACAAACGCCGTGTTCCACGCGACGGCAAGCGGTGCAAGGCGCGAGGCGTCAACGTCGAGGATGGCGTCAATGACCGCTTGCTTCGCCACCTCCGCGCGCGACTGCTTCTCGGTCGCCTTCACCGAGAGCGCCTGCTCGGCAACGACATGAGCGGGCATTCCGACATCAAACGCGAGCTCCCAGTCGACGAAGTAGGCGTCATAGGTCAGCGTGATTGATCGCGAGTCGTCGGCAATTTCGGGCACGGCAGAGACGAACTGCAGCCCAGAGCGACTTTGCCC
This sequence comes from Actinomycetes bacterium, assembly GCA_031421055.1. Classification (GTDB taxonomy): domain Bacteria; phylum Actinomycetota; class Actinomycetes; order Actinomycetales; family Microbacteriaceae; genus Conyzicola. The sequence continues at coordinate 871 of JANONY010000374.1, forward strand.
GTCGAAATACACGGTGTCGTCGGGGAACGCGCCGAACAAGCCGGTCTCTGCGTCGACAAAGCGTTCGGGGTTGAAGCCCTCGGTGTTGAGTTTGCCGGAGTTGGCCGCCCAGGCCAGCAACAGATCCGCTGCATCGACCGGCACGCCATCTGACCATGTGACGCCGTTCGCAACGGTGTATCGCACGGCGAAGGGGTTGCGCGACACGATCTCGTAGTGCCCGAACGACTCGTCGCGCACGAGAAGGGACGTGTCGTCGTAGTAGTTGAAGCCCGCGTTCGTTGCAGCGACGATGCTGCGGTTTGCCGTGGTGTTGCCGTAAGCGGTTTGGTCATTGAGCGAGGTGACCGGTTGCGCGCTCGCGACCGTCACCGTGCTTCCGCCGACGACGAGACTCGTCGAGCTACAGGCAGCAAGGCCGAGCGCAGAAACGGCCAGCACGGCGGCGGCACCGGCGGCCCGTCTGATCATCGACACCCGTCTAGCCTAATCAGGCACTCAGCCTGCCCCGAGGACGGCCAAGGGGTGATGACTTATACCACCGATGGAGGCACGGGAGCCGCGGTGTGTGTACCCCGAACCCTAGATTGCCTGGTGGCCAATCGCGCCCCGCGCAATGGATAGTCGCCCAAGCTCACGATGCTGCGCACAATGGCTTCGTTCCGCGCGAAACTTCGATGCGACGCAATTAATTTGCGTAGTTCGCCGATTCATCACAATTCCGCACGCCACGCCGCGCCATAGTGGCGAGAAGCGCCGCCACAGTATTCATCGGTGATCTGCACGCATCAGTTGAGCCTGACGCTGGAATAGCTGGCAAACAAGGTCTATCGTGTGATGGGCGCCCGTCCCCCATGCACGGGGAGCGGGCCGGAACGGTTGCGGTGATGTGCCTCACTCCAATGAGGTGAAAACCACAGCCCCGAACAGAAACGTCGAAAGAAGACGAATGAGCACGACCACTAGAGAGAAGCCCGCGGTGGATGCAACGCGATCGAGGATTGTCGTGAGCCGCTCGCCCGGCCGATTGGCCTGGGACCGCTTCCGCTCAGATACGAAGACGATGTTCGCAGCGGGCGTTGTGCTGCTCACCCTCGTGCTCGGCATCCTCGCGCCCGTGCTCGTGGCGACCGGGGTGCTCACGCCCTACCAGCTGCATCAGGAACTGCTTAACGACATCAGCCTTCCGAGCGGCCCGTTTTTCGGAGTCAGCTGGGAACATCCCCTGGGAGTGCAGCCCGGTGTCGGCTACGACGTGCTCTCGCGCGTCTGGTTCGGGATCACCTTCTCGCTCATGATTTCGATCACGGCGGCGATCTTGTCGATCGTCATCGGCGTTGTACTCGGAATCATCGCCGGTACGAGCGGCGGATGGATCGATGCCGTCATCGGTCGGGTTATTGACCTTGCGCTGTCTTTTCCGCAAACCCTCATGCTTCTGGCGCTCTCTGCGACGATGCTGGCGTTCATCACGGGAACGCTGCGCATTCCGGCGGGCGACCTGGCTCAGGCCTTCTACGTCACTGCCGTGCTCGCCGTTTTCGGCTGGATGGGCGTAGCGCGTGTCGTGCGCGGCCAGGTGCTGAGTCTGCGCGAGCGCGAGTTTGTCGATGCGGCCCGCCTGCTCGGTGCGAGTCGCGCGCGTATCTGGTTCAAAGAAATGCTGCCGAACCTCTGGGCGCCGATCTTGGTGCAATTCACCCTAATGCTGCCCGCGTATATCTCGGCGGAAGCTGCCCTGTCGTACCTCGGCGTCTCGATCAAAGAGCCAACGCCGACCCTAGGCAACGTCATGCGCACGTCGATCAGTTACGCCCAAGCCGATCCGATGTTCTTCCTCACCCCGGCGGTGCTCATCGTGATCATCGTCGTGGCGTTCAACCTGCTCGGCGACGGGCTGCGCGACGCCCTCGACCCCCGATCGAGCAGATAGCCATGCGACGACGCACCGGCACCAAGGTTTTCGCGACCACAAGTCGCGGATTGGTCACGCCATCCGGCGTGGGCTCATAAAAATGAAGGAGACACAGCGTCCTATGAGTAAGAATCTGTTCTCACGACTCGTCGGCGGCACAGCCGCCGGCTTGGTCGTCGTACTGTCGCTTGCTGCCTGCGGCAGCACGACCGGCTCGGAAGGCCCAGCAGGGGCGACCAACGGCACGGTCACGTACATGGAGGCCGCTGGTATCTATGACGGCGTTGACCCGGCCACCATCTACCTCGGCACCGAGCTCGCAGCGTTCCGCCGCATCGTGTACCGCGGCCTCACGGCTCTGCCAATCACCGACGACCCCAACCCGGTTGTGCTGCCCGACCTCGCTACCGACATCGGTACGAGCGATGACGGCGGCCTGACCTGGACCTACACCATCAAGGATGGTGTCAAGTGGCAGGACGGCTCCGCCCTGACCGCAGATGACTTCCTCTACGGTCTCAAGCGCGCCTATGACGCCGATCTCTCTAACGGAACCGGTGTCGGCACGGTCTACCTCGCCCAGTACGCGGCGTCGGTTGACTATGTTGGCCCGTTCACCTCAACACCAGAGCAAGAAGCCTCGTTCGCCGAGCACTTCTTCGTCGAGGGCAACACGATCACGTACAAGTTCGACCTTCCGTGGCCCGACTTCCCCTACGCGGCTGCCGCCCTGTTCACGACCGACCCGTACCAGGAGTCGTTCGACCTCGGCACGCAGAACCTCTGGAAGATCAACTCGAACGGACCGTACATTCTCGAGGGCGGTGAGTTCGACAACAACGTTGGCGGAACTTTCGTTCGCAACGAAAACTACGACCCGGCCACCGACAGCACCGAGCTGCGCCAGGCACTGCCTGACCAGATCAACTTCGAGTGGGTTGCCGACAACGACACGTTGTTCAACCGCCTCGTGGCTGACGCAGGCGACGACCAGTTCGCGTGGACGTCAACGAACATCCCGGCGAACTTCTACTCGCAGATCACCGGAGCGGTGGAAGAGCGTACGGTCGAGACCACCTCGCCGTACACCCGCTTCTTGATGATCAACTCACTGCGTCTGACCGACCCCGATGTGCGTCGCGCGCTTGTTATCGCGACAAACAAAGACGGAGTCATTCAGGCATACGGTGGAGACCACTGGGGCACCCCTGGCTCGACGATTGTTGCGGCAGCCCTCCCGGGCTGGGTAGAAAACCCGTCGACAATTGGCGACAACCCCGCCGGTGACCCAGCGGCCGCGATGGAGCTGCTCGGCGGCCAAACCCCGCCAATCACCTACGCCTTCGCTGACACCCCGACGAACTCGGCTGTCGCCGCTGTTCTGCAGGAGAGCTGGCAAGCCGCTGGGTTCGTCGTGACGTTGAACCCGATCCCCCTCGACGCGACCCCCGGCTACTACGGCCAGGTTGCGCAGAAGGAGAAGCCGTTCGACATCTTCCTCGCAGGCTGGGCCGCTGACTGGCCGTCGCTGTTCGGTGTCATTCCGCCGATCCTGTACTCGAACCCGGCAGACGCTACCGCTGGTGTCGGATTCAACTACGGCTTCTACAGCAACCCTGAGGTCGACGATTTGATCGACCAGGCGACGTCTGCCTCCGACCCCGCAGAGCAGATCAGTCTGCTCCAAGAGGCGGATGCCGTAGCCGGCGCCGACGGCGCGTACCTTCCGATGGCGAACCAGAAGAACTGGTTCCTCTACGGATCGAAGCTCGGTGGATTCCTTCCGGACGCCGCCTCCAGCTACTACGCCGATTTCGGATCGATCTACGCTAAGTAGTCGCTAGCTCCACCCAGTACAAGCAATACCGGGGTGGGCGTCCTTACGAGGGCGCCCACCCCTTCCAAGCCCGTCATTCGACACCTCGACCGAGAGAGGAGTATCCACCATGATTGCCTTTGTCACCAGGCGCATACTCGTGGCCATTGTGATGCTCTTCGTGATGGCATTCACTGTCTTCGCACTCTTCTTCGCTACACCGGGCGACCCGGCACTCACCTCCTGCGGCAAATACTGCACGGCGGAGAAGCTCGAAACGGTGCGCAAAGTGCTCGGCTACGACAAGCCCGTGAGCTACCAGTTTGGTGAGTTCGTGAAGGGCGTGTTCGTCGGCCGTGACTACCCGGTGAGCGATGAATACCGCGCGGCGCTCATCGCGAACGGAAACGAACGCCTGGTCATCCACTGCGATGCCCCCTGCCTCGGCTACTCGCAGCGCCAGTCCTCCACGGTCAACGATCTCATCGCCGAGGCCGCTCCAGCGACGTTCTCGCTGTCGATCGCGGCCTTCATCATGTGGATCTTTTTTGGCATCAGCTTTGGCATCATCGCCGCCGTCAACAAGGGCAAGTGGCTCGACCGAATGCTGGTTGGCATCACCCTCGTCGTCTACGCCCTACCCGTGTTCGTTATAGGCAACTTCTTATTGCAATACGTCTCGATCAAGTGGCAGCTGTTCCCGTACCCCCGTTATGCGCCAATATCGGACGGCGTAGGGCCGTGGTTCATCGGGCTGATTTTGCCTGCCGTCACACTCGCGCTGTTCTTCATGGCCGCGTACGTTCGCTTCACCCGCGCCTTCGTTCTTGAAGCGCTGTCGGAGGACTACATTCGCACCGCGCGCGCCAAAGGTCTTCCCGCGCGCACAGTGCTGGTCAAGCATGGTCTGCGAGCCGCGTTGACGCCGCTCGTGACACTGGCCGGCCTCGACTTCGCCGTGCTGCTCGCTGGCGCAGTGATCACTGAATCGGTCTTCAACTATCAGGGCCTCGGCTTGCTCGCGGTGCGCGCCAACCAAGACGTCGACCTTCCAGTACTCATCGGGCTCGTGCTCGTTGCTGGCACCGCAGTTATCGTGGCGAACATCATCGTCGACATCTTGTACGCGTACATCGACCCGCGCGTGCGATTGCGGAAGTGAGCACCAGCATGACTAGACCATTCCTCTCTCTGGAGCACCTCGGCGTGCAGTTTCCGACGCCGGACGGCCTTGTGCTCGCGACCAGCGATCTCTCATACACGATCGAACGCGGCAAGACTCTCGGAATTGTTGGCGAGTCCGGCTCGGGAAAATCGGTGTCAGCGTCAGCCATTCTCGGTCTGCACCGAACGTCGAACGCGTTGGTAACTGGCGAGATCTGGCTCGACGGTGTCGAACTGCTCGACCTGCCTGAGAACGACATGCGCAAGCTGCGCGGCAACAAGGTCGCGATGATCTTTCAAGACCCACTCTCTGCCATGCACCCGTACTACACGGTTGGCGACCAGATCGGTGAGGCGTACCGCGCCCACCATGAGGTCTCGAAGAAGGCGGCCCGCGACCGCACGGTCGAGATGCTCGAACGCGTGGGAATCCCGCAGCCCGACCGCCGCATCGACGACTACCCGCACCAGTTCTCTGGCGGAATGCGCCAGAGAGCGATGATCGCCATGGCGCTCATCAATGACCCGGCGCTACTCATCGCCGATGAACCGACGACAGCTCTTGACGTGACCGTGCAAGCGCAGATCCTCGACCTGCTGCAAGACCTGCAGCGCGAGTTCGAGACCGCGATCATCATCATCACCCACGACCTCGGTGTGATCGCCGAAGTCGCCGACGAGGTGCTTGTTATGTACGGCGGCCGCGCGGTGGAGCGTGGGCCGATGAAGCGACTGTTGACCCGCCCGGCTATGCCGTACTCCCGGGGCCTCATCCAGTCGGTTCCCGACGTCAACGGCCCGCTCGACCGACCGCTGCGCCCGATCCCGGGAAACCCGCCAAGCCTGCTCAACCCACCACCCGGTTGCCCGTTCTTCGCGCGCTGCGAGTACTCGCATCTTGTTGCTGACAACTTGTGCTCGACGGTACTGCCAGAGCTCACGACGGTGGCCAGCGGCCACCTGAAGCGGTGCCACCTGCCTGACCCCTCCGTGCTGTACAACCCCCTGGAAGCTCTTGTGCCCGTGCCAGACGACGACCTGATTGGAGGACTCCGATGACCGAGTCCCTGCTCGAGGTCAAAGACCTCACCATGCATTTTCCGGTCAAGTCACGCGGGATCATCTCCCGCACCATCGGCCACGTTAAAGCAGTCGACGGCGTCTCATTCTCGATCGGCAAGGGCCAAGCCCTTGGCCTTGTCGGGGAGTCTGGATGCGGCAAGTCCACCACCGGACGCCTGGTCACGAGGCTCCACAAGCCCACCTCCGGAAGCATCCTGTTCGAGGGCGAAGACATCACTAACCGCAGCGAGCGCGAAATGCGACCGATTCGCCGCGACATCCAGATGATTTTCCAAGACCCATACACCTCGCTCAACCCGCGACAGACGGTCAGCGAGATCATCGGCGCCCCCCTCGAGATTCACAAGCTCGTTCCGCGCCAGGGACGCCTGCGACGCGTGCAAGAACTACTCGAGATCGTCGGCCTCAATCCAGAGCACTACAGCCGTTATCCGCACGAGTTCTCTGGCGGTCAGCGCCAACGCATTGGCATCGCCCGTGCGCTCACGCTGCAGCCAAAACTGCTTGTCGCCGACGAGCCAGTCTCGGCCCTCGACGTGTCGATCCAGGCTCAGGTGATCAACCTCATGCAAGATCTGCAGCGCGAGTTCGACATCGCCTTCCTCTTCATCGCTCACGACCTCGCGATCGTGCGACACTTCTGTCCAGAGATCGCGGTGATGTATCTCGGCAAGATTGTCGAGACGGCGTCGCGCGAACAGCTCTACTCGCACCCGCAGCATCCGTACTCCAAGGCGCTGCTGTCTGCATCGCCCAATATTGAGCAGGCGGCCCTCGGCGGCCGGCGCGAGCGCATCCGCCTCGTCGGAGACGTGCCATCGCCGATCAACCCGCCATCCGGATGCCGCTTCCGCACGCGCTGTTGGAAGGCGCAAGACATCTGCGCCACGATCGAACCACCGCTCGCACCCATCACGAACGCCGACGCCGACGCTGGCGCGGTCGCCTGCCACTTTCCAGAGTGAGTTCGATACCGACCAAAGCCGCACGCGACTACGTGCTGCGCGACACCGGCTCGATCCTCGTTTTCTGGATCGGCTGCTGCGTGCTGGCCGCGATCGCCGCCGAGGCTGTTGTGCGCGGTGACGGCTCGTACACCGCCCTCGTGCTCCCGCTGGGCTTGCTCATCTTGTGGGTGCTCTGGCTCGTGCTGTTCCACCCTCAGCTGCGCTACAACCCACAGCGGGCGATCGTGACAAACATCGGCCGCATCCACGAGATTCCGTGGGGCCGAGTGTCGGCCGTGCGCCAACGCCTCAACGTCACGTTCGAGCTGCGCGACGGCTCCACCATCAGGGCGGCCGGAGTGACTGCCGCGCGTGGCGGCGGCCACGTGGTGCGCCGCATCACTTCCGACCGTGTGGGTGACCCCTCTGTCGGCTTCGACCAGCGCGCCGCGGCCCTAGACGCGCTGCGCGACGCGGCCGCGCCCTCGGATTCCCCGGTGGTCTCCCGCTGGGACACGTACGCTCTTGGCATCGGAGCCGTTCTCTTGGTGATCGCGGCCATAGCGGTGCTGATCGCTGCGATGTGAGCAGAGCGTGGCGCGAGTGCCTACCTAGATGCCGCCGCCGGCACGACCTTCGCGTCGCGCTCTCTGTGCCAC